>JAETTH010000147.1 GCA_021769225.1 Erysipelotrichaceae bacterium | reverse complement strand
AGATATAATTCAGCAATCTTTTGAATCTGCAATTGTTTTCCCGAATCATCCAACGCAATATAATATTGGATGAAATCTTCTGGAATAAAACGATCATCCCTACTATTACGTGCATCAATCTTATGAAATACATTAAGGATTACATCTTTATTTTTTAATCCAAACAAGATGTCTAAATACATATCAAGATTGTATATACCGCCATAAAGTGTTCCATCTAACATTATATCAAACAATATTCCACCATCTTCATATGGATCTTTCCTTAAACAATCTCGAATATATGTAATTTCAAAATCAGCCAATTCAATACCAGATGTTAAGATAATTCTTAATCCCAGATTTTGAAGTTCTTCCCTGTGATGCATGTGCCAATATGACTTCTTTTCTCTATCTTCTGGAATACGATATAAATTAAGAATTGAACTACATATTTCATCCGTCTGGCCTGATTTTGCAACAATTTTATCAGTTCTAAAAAAGACATAACAATAATGAATAACCCCTTCTGCACATGATGCCCCCATTGCTTTTAACTGTCTTAACTTTTCCAGAACCGCTTCCCCATTTACATTGTCTACTAACATATTCCTCAGCAAGATTCGTCTTGCCAGATAATAATCTCTCATCTCATCAAAAACAAAATATACTACTTCATGTTCATTTCTGGCGATTGTCCCTTCATAAAAAACCAACTTCTTACTGAGTAGAATACTGCTGTCTATTGTTTCCTTTATCACATCTGGATTAACTCCTACGTTTTCCAAATCAATTAAATTAATCTCATCATATTTCTCATTTTCTATCATGAAATCTGCCACTGCATTAAGTACCTTTACGATATTATCACCACTATTCTTCCTTATTACTTCAATATACTGAGCATATATTTCATGTTTTCGAATTGAATATACATCTACATTACTTCCATTATTCACTTCAAAAAATATTCGCAACAACAATAATTGCTCACTGAGTACATTACGTACAGTAGGAGAAATATTTCCACTATAATTAAAATATTTACTATATGCCTTAATAATCTGATTAATCGCAGCAAGCGTATAATGTTGCTCCTTTAAGTCAAATTCAAATGCTGGTATATCAACATTTTCAACAAGATGTTTTCTAAAACGTTCTTTATAATACTCATTTCTACAAGACACAATAATATTTATCCTACTATATTTAGTAATTTTATTAATAAATTCAGCGATATTGCTGCCAAACCCATTGCTATCATTTTCATTTATTGCATCAACAATTATAAAAAGAAGTTTATGCTGAATAGTCAGCAGAAAATTTACCAGAGAAAGATACATATTTTTATGCTTCTTATATATATATGGGAGTTTTAATTCACAGAATAAAAACGATAAAACATCTCCCTCAATATCCCTAGCATTTAAAAATATAATGGGTTCCTTAAGGTTCATCAATAATTCACTAATACTACATAGTAAATTTGTTTTACCATTTCCTGCACTACCAGTAAGGATAAAATACTTC
>JAETTH010000146.1 GCA_021769225.1 Erysipelotrichaceae bacterium | reverse complement strand
AATATAAAATTTATTGTTAATTGCGTGGATTTGCCATTAATAAATAATGGAAGCATTATTTCAAGAATCGTTAGAAAAGTAGATAGATATTTAAGACAATTGATTTATAAAAACTCTGATGGCTTAATTGCGGTAAGCAAATATATAAGTACAAAATTAAATGCTAAAAATGTCGATGTCGTTATTCCGCCGGTTAGGATAAATTATAAACAAGATTATTTAACCAAAAAATCGGACTTTCCTAGTTTTATGTATGCTGGTGTACCGTTCCCATTAGATGGGCGGAAAATATCAAACGGATGTTATAAAGATAGGTTAGATAAAATTATAGAAATTTTTTCATGTTTAGAACATAAGTATGATTTTATATTTGATGTATATGGAATATCACTTAAAGAATATTTATTGGTCATTCCACAACATAAAAATATCTTAGAAAAATCGAGATGCATTCGTTTTCATGGTAAAATTGAAAAGGAAAAATGTGACGAAATGATTAAGGAACATGATTTTATGGTATTGTTACGAGATGAAAATAGGACTAGCTTAGCTGGATTTTCTACTAAAGTAGTAGACTCAATTAGTTTAGGAACTCCTGTAATTTTGAATCCTATTGGTGATGTAACAGAATATCTTAAAGACAACTATAATTCTATTTTTGTTTCTAACATATCTATGGATATAAGTTTATCAGAGTTTGAAAATATATTGTCTATGAAGCAATCAGAGATTACTCTATTAAAAAGCAATTGCAAAAACTATAACCCATTTTATTATAGAAATTTTTTAGAAAAAACTGAATTGTTTTTTAAAGAAGTATTAAGAAAATAAAGTGAAACATGTATGATAAATATTAGAAAAATATTTAGGAGGTAAAGTATATGGAAAATATGAAAAATAACTATTTTGACATTCCAGTTGTAGTTTTCTTTTTTACACGAGATGATTTGATATTACAAGTCATTGAGAGAATTTCGCAAGTTAAACCTAAGAAAATTTATTTATTCTCTGATGGTGGTAGAACGGTTGAAGAACATAGAACAGTTTTAAAATGTAGAGAAAAAGTAGAAAATGCTATTAATTGGAAATGTGAGATAATAAAAAATTATGCAGACAAAAATAGAGGCGTTTATGAGAGTATTGGAAAAGGAGCACAGTGGGTGTTTCAACACGAAGATAAAGCAATTTTTCTAGAGGATGATAATTTGCCAGAAATTTCTTTTTTTAAGTATTGTGAAGAAATGTTATCTTTATACGAAAACGATAATAGGGTTTTGTGGATATGTGGTAATAACTACTTGGAATCATATCAACCAAAGGACGGAAGTAGTTACATGTTTACAAAACATTTATTACCATGCGGCTGGGCAAGCTGGTCTGATAAGTTTTTAAAATATTACGACGGTGAACTTTCAGGATTGTTAGAACCGGGCATCTTAGATAAAGTGAAGTATTCATATGAAAATAAAGCATTATTTAAACAACAATTATATAATTTTAAAGGAACTAAGTAT
>JAETTH010000145.1 GCA_021769225.1 Erysipelotrichaceae bacterium | reverse complement strand
TAGTTGATATTAAATTAAAAATTTTAAAGTATAAATATAAATACTTATTTACTTTCAGCTACTTCGCCTTCTTTTTTATTGGATTTAAACATCGTAACAATTGCTTGTCTGTTAATATTCAAATCTTCTTCCAAAGTCTTTACCGTAGGTGTTTCAATCCAAAAACCCTTTTTGGTCGGAACTTTATATTTCTTAGGTAAATTTGGAACATGTTCAACCCACTTAGTGTAAATTTGTTTTGAAAGATCATCTATACTTATTGATGAATCAAGTTTTAATATTTTTGCACTTTCACTAAATACAAAATCATTAAAATCTTTAGGTATGTATTTTTTCGCACAAACGGTACCGTAAAACAGTACACACCCATATAAAAATCCTACAAATCCTACTAAATATAAATGTTCAATCAGCCATTCATATATAAAATATAAATGTTTACCGAATGACATGTGCATCATAAAATCAACTATTATTAAATACATTATACGTCTAACTCCTTTTTTCTAGAGAAAATCTCTAATTAACTATATTAATTTCTTACGCTTCTTCTGCTTGTTTAGCTAATTCTTCTTCAACAATTTTTAAAATCAAATCTTTATCTTTTGATTCGTAAATCGCTTTTAGTTTATCTTCTTGTTGGATAAGAGAAATAACTGTTTGTAGCATAGCTAATTGTTGATGTGGTTCTTTTAATGCTAACATGAATAAAATCGAAACTTCACATTTTTCTCCTGCACCTGCCATAACTTCAAATGTTACAGGTTTTTTAAGAGTAGCAACACAAATACTTTGTTTGTTAACATGTTCAACATCTGTATGAGGAACAGCTACTGCAAAGTTTTCTACAGGAAGTCCTGTTGCAAATACTTTTTCTCTTTCTTTTACCGCTTCTACATAACTTTCTTTTACATAACCAAGATCTAATAATTTGTGTGCAACGTTATCAAGTGCATCTAAATTACTGTCAGCCTCCACATCAAAAAATATAAGGTCTTTGTTAAATTCTAAATCTGCCATTGGTATCTCCTCCTTAAACTATCTATCTTACCCATAAATAGCTCTAATAATTATTTTAACTAATTATAATTAAAAAAAATTTAAATGTCAATAAGTAAACGTTACTACCATTTTGTCATAACCTTTCTATTCCTTATTATATAAGCGTTTAAAGCACTTTATATGAAAAATTTAACAAAATAATTTTTGTTAAAACTTAACAGCAGGTGACATATGTAACATTAATAAAAAAAGCGACCAAAAGTACTTTACAATTAATTTTAAATAGTATATAATACGATTAAATAAAGATTTATATGTCTCAAGGAGGAAAAAATGAGTCAAAATATTCAAGAGTTAAGAGAAGCGATTTGTGACGTAGGACGTAAAATGTACGACAGACAACTTTGTTCTACAAATGATGGTAACATTTCAATAAGATTAGATGATGGTAACTTCCTAATCACACCAACAGGAGTAAGCAAAGGTTTCATGACACCTGACATGATGTGTATAGTAGATA
>JAETTH010000144.1 GCA_021769225.1 Erysipelotrichaceae bacterium | reverse complement strand
CGCAACAAGGATTATGAGTACGACAAGTGCGGCGCCCGCAATCATAAGTATATCTGAGCGCTCGCGGCAAAATTCCGCAAATGAATTCAATATCTTGCTCGCACTTTCTGCCATAATCTTCTCCTTTAATTTTATAGTTCTTTTTATTATATAACAAATGGTATTGGAATGCAAAGAAAAAAGAGCAGTTTTAATACTGCTCTTTTTCGTTTTTTAAACATTAAACAGGTTTTATCTGCTACTCTTGTTAGAATTCTTTTGATTCTTTTCATTCTTCTGATTTTTCTGGTTTTTTGAATTATTTTCGTTTCTGTTTTCATTCTTCTCAGAAGAATAGTTGTTGTTTGAAACTCTGTTGTTGTTCTTATCACAATCTCTCATTTTAAATCCCTCCTTAAAAATTATTGTGTTCAATGATTAAAAAACTATTAGAGGTAAATAGAGGTTATCTTTTTCAAAAAAATTTAGTTTAAATTAATTTTTTCTGTTGACAATAAAGGGGAAAAATGCTAACATAATTTGTGTGTCATTTTGATGCCAAAAAATCAATATGCATCTTTAGCTCAGCTGGCAGAGCACCTGACTCTTAATCAGGGTGTCCAGGGTTCGAACCCCTGAAGATGCACCACAGAAAAACCCTTGAAATTTCAATATTTCAAGGGTTTTAATTTTAACCATTATCTTCACACTCTGAAAACACTTTATCAAGATGCGATACTCTTCTCCTTGTTGCAATATATTGTTTAACAAAGTGAACATATCTATCAGTGGTGACTATATCCTCATGCCCCAAAAGTATCATCAAGGTATATGTATCGAAATATCCATACTTTTCATAATGGTCAAGCAGATAATTTGTTGCAAAATTATGCCGCAGTTTGTGAGATGAGAACTCAAAACCAAGACAATCCTTAATTTTAGAAACAAATAGTTTTACGGCGTTATTAGTCAGTCTATCTCCCCGCCTATTAACAAGCAAATATTCATTATCAAAGGGACAAATCAGGCTATATTCTTTCATGTAACGCAAAGTATGTTTCCCTATTGGAACAAATCTATCCTTATTACCTTTGCCATGAACGTTAATCATCTCGTTAACAAAATCAATGTCTAAATTTTTAATCATGCAAACTTCGTTTTGCCGAAGACCGCTATCAAGCATTAAACTAATAATAAGTTTATTTCTGACAGTTAACCAATTAGATTCAGTATGTACACACTCATATATTTGCTTTATCTCAATATCGCTGTATATCTTAATATTCTTTTTGGGCATTCTTGGAAGCTTTATTTTGCGATATAAGCCTTTTTCTTTCAAATAATCGTATTCTTCAAGCCAATGCACAAAAGACTTTAAATGTCGAAAATAGTTGCCGACAGTGGATATTGACAAGCCCCTATTATCTATGTATTTCTGAAAAGTCACTATATCGGAATAACATAGGTTGCAATAATCGGCAGGCTTTACAACACTATCAAACATTTTTAACAAATAAAGATAATTTGAAATAGTTTTTTCAGTATGAC
>JAETTH010000143.1 GCA_021769225.1 Erysipelotrichaceae bacterium | reverse complement strand
TGAATCGGTATAAGATTTGTATATGAAAAGAGAAACTGTGGATAAAGAGTCTTATCTTGAAAGTTTTGAAGATATTGAAAAAAATGATTTCAAATTGAATATCCCAAGATATGTAGATAATTTTGAGAAAGAAGAACCCGTCAAAATTAATGCACTTCTAACGGAAATAAAGCAAACGGATGCAGAACTTCGAAAAGTACAAAGTGATTTTGTGTCATTATTACACGAATTAACTAGTTCAGATGAAAATATTAAAGCATCATTAAATGATTTCATTAATATGATGGAGGAGGGATTATAGTGAAAAAACCTAAAATAAGATTTAACGGTTTTAATGATGATTGGGAACAGCGTAAGCTGGGAGATTTAGTAGAAAGAATTACCAAGAAAAATCAAGATTTATTATCAGAATTACCACTTACAATATCCGCTCAATATGGATTAATAGATCAAAAGGAATTTTTTGATAAGAGAGTAGCTAGTAAGGATATAAGTGGTTATTACCTCATTAAGAATGGTGAATTTGCATATAATAAAAGTACATCTACTGACGCACCTTGGGGTGCGATAAAAAGACTGGATCGTTATGAAACCGGTGTATTATCAACACTTTATATAGTTTTTGGAATTAAAAAAGATACAGAATTAAATTCAAATTTCTTGACTGCATACTACAGTACAAATCTTTGGCATAAGGAAATTCATGAAATTGCGGCAGAGGGCGCAAGGAATCATGGATTATTAAATATATCACCTGCTGATTTCTTTAAAACTAAATTGTCGACACCCCAAGATTTAAAGGAACAGAACAAGATAGGAAACTATTTTATTCAGTTGGATCAGCTCATCACTCTTCACCAGCGAAAGTGTGATGAAATCAAAAAGCTGAAAAAATACATGCTTCAAAATATGTTTCCACAGGATGAAGAAAAAGTTCCAAAAATTAGATTTTATGGTTTCACTGATGATTGGGAACAGCGTAAGTTTGTTGAGTTTGTAAAAAATGCTGCTAAAAAGAATAAAGACAATATTGATTTAGAACCATATGCAGTAACAAATGACAGAGGGTTTATTGCACAAAAAGATGCACATGATGATTTCGGATATATGATTAATGTAGATAGAACTGCCTATAATATAGTTCCGCCAAATTCGTTTGCATATAATCCTGCAAGAATAAATGTTGGTTCACTAGGATATTATGAAGGTACTGAAAATGTAATTGTTAGCTCTCTTTATGAAGTATTTCAGACTGAAGAATATATAGATGATAAGTTTCTTTTGCATTGGTTTAAGTCTGATTCTTTTCCAAGATGGATTGAAAAACTTCAAGAAGGTAGTGTGAGATTGTATTTTTATTTTGATAAGTTAGTGCAATGTCAAATGATGGTTCCTTCGTTAGAGGAACAGAAACGAATAAGTGCTTATTTAGATAGTATCGATCAGCTCATCACTCTTCACCAGCGAAAGTGCGATGAGTTAAAGAATATGAAGAAATTTATGCTTCAAAATATGTTTGTATAGGAAATGTTTAT
>JAETTH010000142.1 GCA_021769225.1 Erysipelotrichaceae bacterium | reverse complement strand
TCTATAATAGTTTTCATTGTTTCTAATGTGTAATATGTATCACCATATAAAAAGCATATATTGCTGTCAATAAGTTCTTCTGTAAATCTATCTATTTCAAGGGCATTATTTAATGGTTCATGCCTACAACAGCTTTCAAACTCATAACTTTTATCATGAGATGTGACTGTTATTTCTGAATTTTCTGGAATCATCAGGTTTAGTAATCTAACAGTACGGCAAATTAGTTTTTCTCCATTTACCTCAACTAAATGTTTAGGTATACCTAAGTAATTTTTCCATCTTTTTTCTTTACCATCTGCCATAATAATATATTTCATATTAACCTAAGCACTCCATGACTTTGTTTGCAATTTTTTTAGTGGATACACCCAAATCTTCAGGTAAAAATTTATGCTTATATTTTTGTAATTCTTCATATGGATAATTATTTTTCTCAATAATCTCTACGATATCCTCTGCTTTTGTAAATGTGCAACTTGGCATCTGTTTAAATAAATCTATATTCAGTCCGTTTTCTTTGCTGTATTTTTCATAATCCGGTAAATAATACAATGTTTTTTTATCCAGTAATGCAGCTTCTAAAGCCAAAGAAGAATAGTCTGTAATAAAATAATCACACAATTGCAACAAACTAAAGGTATCTTCTTGATCATATTTTGAAATCATATTTACATTTTTATCTATTTTTTGATTGGGATGCAACTTATATATATATGCGTATTTATCATCATTAAAACATTGTCCTAAATCTTCATGTGAATTGATAATATAATTTCTGTAAGTAGGTGCAAAAAATATAATTATCTTTCCCTGTAGTTCGGGATACTTCTCTAATAGTAAATTTTCTTTGTTTTTATTCTTCATCATTATATCAATGCGTGGCAAACCGTAATTTAATATTTTTTCATTTTCAATATTAAACGCTTCCATGTAATATTTATTCCATGCTTTTCCGCCGGCTATCAAATAATCATAGTTCTTATGCATGCACATAATTTTTGCGATATCTGAACTTCTTCCACCTTTCTTATTGATCGTCTGATATCCTGATTGTTTTATTTTTCCTATTGAGTGCCATATCTGTATTACAGTTAAAGAGCGCTTATGATTAAGCATTGATACTGTAGGCCAATATGAATCTATTATGCATACCTTAGAGGTTGCTAAATGATACATGCTTTTTAATTGACATATAACAAATCGAAACATGCCATCATGCAAATTTCTAAAACGGTTACATATTGTAATAATAGAAATGCTCCCATCAGTTTTTTTTATTTCTGATATCAACAGTTTGAAATCTACAGGAAGCATATCTGACTGCCTACTAAAAAAACAGATTTTTCTTTTACAAGGAAGCAACTTTACTAATCCATATATTACATTCATTAAAAATTTAAATACGCTTATTAAAAGATACATTTAAGTATTCCTTTTCTATATTAACATATTTTTACTTAATTCCTTCTATTTCTACACACTCTCCATAACAATACCCCCCCCCTATAAAAAGTCAATTCCAACTGATAAATATAAAG
>JAETTH010000141.1 GCA_021769225.1 Erysipelotrichaceae bacterium | reverse complement strand
AATTGAATTCAATTTCCGTTCAAAAAGGAAGTAAGACCTATTCAGCTAAGGACGGAGTTTTATATAATAAGAATAAGACTGTGTTATTATGTTATCCTATAGGTAAAAAAGCTAAAAAATTTGCGGTTCCAAATAGTGTTAAGATAATCGATGAATCTGCTGCTGAAGACAATATATATTTAAAAGAATTGATAATAGGAAGAAATGTTTCAAAAATCAGAGCTTATAATTTTATATATGATAAGCTAAAAAAGGTCGTTATTAACAGTCCTAATGTAAAGATCGGAGATATGTGTTTTTATTATAGCAAAGGGAGTATGAAGATTTATGGTTTATATAATTCCACAGCACAAAAATATGCCAATAAGCATAAAATAAAGTTTAAAGCGATAAAATTAAAATATCCAAGTGTAAAAGTAAAAAGCACAAAAAAGAAAACAGCAGCTATAAGTTATAAAAAAGTAAGCGGTGCGGATAAATATAAGATTTACAGAAAATCGGCAAATGGAAAATATAAACTAATAAAGACTACAAATAATTTAAGCTATAAAGATACAAAACTTAAATCAAAGAAGACTTATTATTATAAAGTAAAAGCAGTGGGTAAGAAACTCAAATCAGATGCCTCAAATGCTGTTATGGTAAAAATCAAATAGTTTTATTAAAGAGATGTATTATACATCTCTTTTTTATTGTAAATAATCGTATAAAAGAATATAATTGATTTATTAAATTTAAAGGAAATATATTATGGATATCAAAGAAAAAATATTGCTCCAAAGAGATTTTTTTAATAGAGGAAAGACTTTGGATATTGATTATAGGATAGATATGTTAAAATATCTTCGAAACGGGATAATAGAAATGGAAGAGGAAATATCCTCCGCACTTAAAAAGGATTTGGGAAAGAGTTCATTTGAAAGCTACATGTGTGAGATAGGGCTCGTTTTAAGTGAAATAAACTATATGATAAAACACATAAGAAAGTTTTCCAAAAAGGAAAGAGTAAAGACTCCTCTTTCTCAGTTTAAAAGTAAAAGCTACAAGGTAAAATCTCCTTATGGGCTTGTACTTATAATGAGCCCGTGGAACTATCCTTTTATGCTTACTATATCTCCTCTCGTGGATGCTATTAGTGCCGGGAACGTTGCTGTTGTAAAGCCGAGTGCGTATTCCAAGTATACTTCCGAAATAATCAAGAAGCTGCTGGAAAAGTATCTTCCTGTAGAAGTCGTTACCGTAGCTTTGGGAGGCAGAGATGTAAACAGTTATTTGCTTGACTTGAAATATGATTATATTTTCTTTACGGGAAGTGTCAGTGTAGGAAAGCTGGTAATGGAAAAGGCGAGTAAAAATTTAACTCCCGTGACTTTGGAGCTTGGAGGAAAAAGCCCTTGTATCGTCGACAGCAGCACTGACCTTAAACTTGCCGCAAAGAGGATAGTCTTCGGTAAATATCTAAATCTCGGTCAGACATGTGTCGCTCCGGATTATGTCCTTGTAAAAGAGGATATGAAGGAGGAATTTATAAAATACCTTAAGG
>JAETTH010000140.1 GCA_021769225.1 Erysipelotrichaceae bacterium | reverse complement strand
CAAAATTGCTCTATAACTAAGCTGTATTAAACAGCCTTTTTATATTCTAATATTTGTTTGAAAAATTTTCTTTGTTCTGTTGTTCCAAATTCCATTACTGGTATTGTTCCAACTTTAAAATTAATACTTCCTTTTATCTTTTCTTTTGCATAATGTCTTATTTTTTCTACTTCTTTAAATTCTATTACTTTCCTTTTATTATGAACCATTTCCTTGATCTCTTTATTGTCTGCTTTAACCAATCTTAATCTGCTAACATTATCTACATTTATTGTCTTCCATCCTAATGGTCTACTACTTAATCTTGCTGAATACAAATGACTTACATGCCCTTCTGCACTACAGCCATGCAATTCTTTTTGATGTTTATACAAATTTGTTATTCCCTCTTTATTATTCAATATATATTGTAGTAATTTTTCTTTCTTTTTTCTGCTCACTTCTTCCATTTCTTCTGCTAATATCTCATATATTATTTCTTTAGTTTGTTTAAAATCTAATGCATAAAAACTTCTATATACTCTTCTTTTATATTCTTCTTTTTCCTCTTTGTTTTCTTTTGTTTCTTTTCCTACTATTCCATTGACAGCTTTTGTTAAATGAAATTTATCTAAGACATTTATACTTCTTGGCAACCACTCTAAGCCGGTCTTTATCCAATTTGCTCCATCTCCTAAAATATATATGTTCTTTACTTTTTCTAGCTCATATGTATTATCTATATATGTTAATACTTCTTCCCATAAATCGTCTATCTTTTTGCTATACACTCCTCCGAAATGTTTCTTGTTACATAATTTTGTCCTTTTTCCATCTTTAATAATACTATCATAAACTACTATTAAGCGTGGTTCTACAATTCCTCCTTTTTGCAAATGTACATGGTCTTCATCTGCTATGCAATATATATTATCAACAATTTTCTTCGTTGATGGTTTCTTATCTTCTAGATTGACTTTTAATTCACTTATCTTATTCATTACTGTTTGCTTTGATATTTGAGTATTGTATGCTACACTTTTTCCTGCTTTTTCATAATTTGTTTGGATTGCTTCTTCTATTAATTTTGTTTCAACATTTTCTAAAAGTCTTTCATTTGATGCAATTTTAAAGTATTCATCTAAAAGATATACCCTTTGATTATTTTCTTTATCTAGATAGTACCTTCGCTTAAAATCTATTTCTCCAAATATGGTTACTATCTTTCTATCATCCTTTTCCAATGATTCAAATTGATTTTTTCTTTCCTTTAGATTAAATATGACATCTTCTGCATATTCTAATGAAAACTTAGTTAAATCATATCCTAGTTGCATTAATTGAGCATTTAAATATTCAGTGAAATTACTTAGTCCTCCTAGTTCCATAGAATTTTTTAAAAATTCTGTCATTAAACTAATGACTTTTTCCTCGAAATCGTGTAAAATATTTTCCATAAGATACCCCTTTCAATTGGTTAAATTTTGGTACAAAATTATTTTAACACAATTTTGATTGGGTATCTTATTTTTTATCTTTTTATTTTTCCCCGAATATATTTTACACTAAT
>JAETTH010000139.1 GCA_021769225.1 Erysipelotrichaceae bacterium | reverse complement strand
AATGTACTTTTCAAATACGGATATGACAGATTTTTGCAAAATGCCAGTGATGCAGGTATATCAGGTGTTATCATCCCCGATATGCCGTTTGAGGAAAAAGATGAACTCCAGTCTGTTGCAAAAAATTACGGAATTGAAGTTGTGTCCCTGATTGCACCAACAAGCGAAGACAGAATTAAAATGATTGCAAAAAATGCTGAAGGATTTATATACACAGTCTCATCAATGGGTGTTACGGGAACACGGAATGAAATCAAAACTGACCTTAATTCAATCACAAGTGCAATCAAAGAAGTTACCGACATGCCTGTGGCAATCGGTTTCGGAATCAACACTCCGGAGCAGGCGAAAAAATACAGTGCCATTGCAGATGGCGTAATTGTCGGCTCGGCAATTGTAAAAATCATTGAGCAATACGGTACAAACGCACCGGAAAAAGTTTTTGACTATGTAAAATCAATGAAAGACGCAATAAGATAAATATAGAAAAAAGCACCCTCCTGATGAAAAACATCAGGAGGGTGTTATATTAAAAAACTTAAAGAATTATCTACAACAGTTTTATGCAGAATGGGCAGTCAAAAAACAAGTAAAAACATATAAATACTTTTTATTAAATGTTATTTTCCATGATTACCTTTCCACTGCTTTATTTTTTTACATTGCTTTAGATAACCATAAATATAATAAACAGAAAAAAATAAACAGAAAGTAATGCACAATAATACGAATGCTATTTCTACAATGTTTAATGTCGTAAAATTTTTTGTTGTCATAATCCCTGCAAACGTAACAAGAGATAAAAGCAATAGCATAAATAAAGATATGAAAATTTTTTGTAAAAACACATGTTTTATAAAATCATCTCGTATACCATAAAGTAAAGCAAGTTCACTTTTTAGTTCAGTAGTTCTGAAAAGTTTATAATAACTGGATTTATTATTGACTGGATGACCTTTATGATTAGATGATATAGCATAATCACAACTCATCATATTTTGTCCCCTGGGAGATATGTAAGACAGAAAATAGCTTACTTATTTAGGGCTTGATTTCTTAAAATAAAACCAATAAGAATTTTTTACGTAGACTGTTCTGTATCCTTGTTTTTCCATTTCTTCCAGAGTTTTTTCGAGTTCATCTATTTTCCATAATGGAAAATAGATGAATTTTTTAGTGTTAGATTCCTTCATATTTTTCACCTAAATAATTTCTTGATAAACTTTTTCATCAAGAAATTACTATGATGCCAATCCTGTGTTTACTTTATAAAATCAGGTATGCTTTGGCTTGAGAGGAGCATTGGCTGTTTTGTACCGTTTTCATAGTTGACACAAATCAGGTAGGCATCATCATCTGCAAAGCCGAAATAATTTGAATGATTAATCAATTCAGCAATCTGTTTTTGGTCCGTAATTTTTTCTGCATCATTAAAATATTCAATTTCCGGAAGGATATACTCATCGGCATACTCTTCACTTGCATCATAAAGATAAGTTGAATAAAAGATACGCGTCATATTGGTATAATAAAAATCCGTATCCATTTT
>JAETTH010000138.1 GCA_021769225.1 Erysipelotrichaceae bacterium | reverse complement strand
ATTTGTTTCCCTAAAATTATTTGGTGACAAACGATTTTCGCAGAATCAGCACGGTCATACTTACAATAAGTATCCCTGAACTCCGAATCATCATACTCTTTTTCCGATCTTATTGCTACCAACAAATCTGTAACATTATAAACTTGAGGAAATGGAAAAGTTTCCATTTGAACATATATCCCTCTATCATCCAAGTACAAATCTTTGTCATATACAAATAAAACTATTTTTTTTCTAGAATTAGCAAAATCAAAGAAAACACTAGAATAATCTGTAATTAAACAATCTACCATATTTAGTATATCATAAGGTTCAAATCCATTTGGAAAGGGCTGTATATGATGATAATTGTTTAATTCTATGGAATTTGATACAAAAGGGTGAAGGCGTACTAACAACACTTCATCTTCGTTAAATTTCTTATCTAACTCATCCAAATACTGCTTTACTTGCAAAATTTGTTCATCAGATTGTACGCTTGAAACAGTACCACGCCATGTAGGCATATATGCATAAACATGCTTTTTTCCGAATCCGAGTCTATTTCGCAACTCCTCCCCTTTTTCCGGATAAAAGAAAATAGAATTTCGAGGATATCCAGAACTTAATATTTTTCCTTTATATAGATTGTCCAAGCAATAAGCTTTTATCATAATATTTTTCATATAATCACTAGGAAAAAGTAAATAATCTGATATAATAAAGCTTTTTTGGACATTACTCATTGTATGTGCCTGTCCATCAATATCCCTGCCCATTTTCTTTAGAGGGGTACCATGCCATGTATTTGTAATTATTTGGCCTTCTTTTTTAACGAACTCAAATGGAAAGGAGGTATCAGTAAATATAAACTTAGATTTAGCTAACAGCTGAAAATGTTTAAACCCACTTTCTTTCACAATATGGGCTCTATCTATTTTATACGTAGCTAAAGTGCGTTTCAGCTCCTTAAACTTATTTTTATTACAAGATATATATAAATCATATTCTGCATATAACTCATTATTAGAAAGTTCTTGCGCAATTCTTAATATATTCCCCCCAAGATCTTTACCATTTTTAGAATCTAATAAAATCATCTTTTCATCAATTTCTGAATTATAATAATAATGCATATACCATGATGAACGGATAGTTCCTTTTAATATTTTTCTTATCTTTCTCATTTTTCATTACTCCACTCTCAGTAAATAATTCTTTCATAATATAAATATTCATATACAAAACTCCCCTTCTAAATGGCAAGTTTTTATTTGACTTGTCAAATTTAGAAGGGGACATATCATTAGACATGACAGCCTCTTTTTAACTCTATTTACTCATAAAATCATCATAAGCAGCTAGCACTTCATCCGTATCCCCTATCATCTTCATCTCTCCGTCATGAAGCCAAAGAATGCATGTACACAATTCTTTCAAAGTTTGCGCACTATGCGATACTATCAGAACTGTTCTATCCTTATTAGAAATCAACTCTTTCATTTTATTATAACTCTTCTTTTTAAATCTGGCATCACCTACGCTGAGAACTTCATCAATTAATATAACATCTGCCTCT
>JAETTH010000137.1 GCA_021769225.1 Erysipelotrichaceae bacterium | reverse complement strand
TGGCGGTTCTCTCTGTCATGGTGCTGCTTCTTTTATATTCCATGTATTTTGTTTAAGAAACAGCGTTTGCCTGTGTTCAATAAGAGCTGACCATTTTTCTCAAATGATCAGCTCTTATTTCAAAATTGGGCTAAAGGGTCAATTCCCAAGCACCCCTAAAATAATCATAATCTGGGTAGGTGCTCCTATTAAAGTATGTATTATGATTGATGTCCATGTATTCTTAGTCTTTGAAACTATAAGGGGCATCAGAACGAGCATGGGAAACATTATAATCAATGGCTTTATACCAAAAACGAAATGGTAACTGCAGTGAAACAAAGCATTTATGAGTACAGCATACTTTCCATAATTAGAATTTAACTGTCTTGGTAAAATGTATCCTCGCCATAGTATTTCTTCCCCTACATAATTGAAGAAAAAGAATACAGGCAGAAAAACTGCATACCATAGCTCATTTCCATATAAAGGAGATACTGCAATGGGTGAAATACTGTATAGACTTTCTACTGTAAAAGTCCTCGATAAACTCATAAGTAAAAGAATGATGATACAGCATAATGATCCTGCAATTATTAAACCTATTATGATCCATAGATAGTCTTTTTTGCTTAATTTATGCAAATTAAGCGCACTCTTGATCGTTTTTAAATCCATCGCATATCCATCTCTTTTCAATAATAGAATTGCGGTAGAAAATATTGGGATAAAAAGTAAAAATGTTCCTGCAAACATCCATACTATATATTCTGTCGTATTTAGACATTTTGACAACCAAGGGACAATAATTTTTATAACAACATAAAATTGTATCCCTGCAATCATAAAAATAGAAAATGACTTTGATAATGATATGGTTTTAGGCTCGTTATTTTTCATTCATTCACCTCCGTTTAACTGCCATTACTTTCTTCACAAATAATTTCTTTTAATACACCATCTAAAATAACCTCCATAATAACTTGTTGGTCTTCAGCAGTATCTTTTTGTAGATTTAAAAAACTAATTGCTAATGTCTGCAATATTTTTGTTGCAATATCAATACTGCAATTAAAATGGATACCATATTCTTGCAATTTAATTATCTCAAGACTATCATCTCTTGAATGAGCTTCTATTACTTCACGTGGTAACTTACGAAATAAATATTCTGCCGTTTCACTATCAGCTTGTTTTAGCATAGGATATTTTTGTAATCCATTAAACATGCAGAGAAAACACTTCTTGCAAAGTATTCTGGGAGGCAGTGAACTATTTTCATTTAAAAATTCATCCATCTCAGACCACATCTTCATTTGAAGATTACCTGCTATATCCATGTAAAGTGATTCTTTATTAGGGTAGAATGAATAAAAAGAACCTTTAGCTATACCTGTAGCTTGAACGATTTCATCAATAGATACTTTTTTTATGCCGAATAAGGTAAATAATCTTTCACCTTCCTGCAGCATTTTTTCCCTTATTATTTCTTTTTCAGTTTCGCTAAACTTTGGCATAAACATCCCTCCGCTTTATATGACCAAATATTTCAATTTAGTCATATAGATTATATCTCTTA
>JAETTH010000136.1 GCA_021769225.1 Erysipelotrichaceae bacterium | reverse complement strand
ATATCATTAAAATTATTATTGAGTTTCAGTAAACATATAAACCAGTAAAAAGAACCTTGAAATAATATAAAGCATAATAATGCCACAGGGTATGCTATTTGTATTTGATTTTCTTTGAACCAAATAAAATAACAAAATAGAAATAAAAGACTGCTTAAGAGTTCTCCTAAAAATAGTTTTAATAATTCTTTTTTTATCTTTTTTCTCATGTAAATACCTTATAATTTTAAATATTAAAGAGCCTATATAGGCTCTTTTTATTTTATATATTTATCCAATGCTTTTATTAAGTCATCAAAATCGATTGGTTTTGAAATATGATCATTCATACCGCACATAAGAGAACGTTCTATATCTTCTTCAAAAGCGTTTGCGGAAACGGCAATTATAGGAATATCTTTTGCATTGGGATGCGGTAAGTTACGAATTGCTTTTGTGGCTTCGTGACCGTCCATTACAGGCATTTTTATATCCATTAGTATCGCACTGTAGTAATCTTTTTTACTTTGCTCAAATTTATATAACGCTTCTTTTCCGTCAACAGCCTCTTCAACGATGACTCCATTTTGCTCCAAGACATATTTACTTATTTCTCTATTTATTTCGTTATCTTCTGCAAGAAGTATTTTTATTCCCCTTAATTTATCTATATTGTGATTTGGATATTTATTTTTTAATTTAATATATCTATCATATTCTTCTTCATTGATTTTATTTAACTCAAGATCGAAGAAAAAGTTGCTTCCCTTATCAACTTCGCTTTTTACTTTTAATTCTCCGCCCATCATTTTGACCAGATTATAAGAAATAGCAAGTCCCAGTCCAGTTCCTTTATATTGCTGCTCCATAGCATTATCTGCTCTTTCGAACGCTTTAAATATAGTAGGAAGTTGTTTTGCTTCTATTCCTATACCGTTATCACTTATAGTGAAATTTACTTTTGATTTATTATTGTCTATATTATCATCACTGATTATTACTTCTACTTTTCCTTTATTATGAGTGTACTTGATTGCATTCCCTATTATATTGACCAATATTTGCTGCAAATGAAGTTCATCCCCTATCAGGTATGGACTTTTCAAATCATATTTACATATAAAGTTTATTTCTTTTTCATTTGTTTGGTTTTGTATTATAGTAATTATATTTTTAATAAGCGTATCTAAATTAAAGGGTCTGTTTTCTATTTTGGTTTTCCCGCTTTCTATCCTTGAAATATCAAGAACGTCATTTATAAGATTAGTAAGGTAATTAACCGAAGTATCTATTTTTTCGAAACATTGAGTAACTTCCTTTTTATCATCTATGTTTTCTTTTCCTATTCTGGTCATTCCGCTTATTGCATTTAACGGTGTCCTCATTTCATGAGATATATTGGATAAAAATCTTCCCTTTGCATTACTTGCATTTTGTGCATATACAGTTGCCTTATTGTATAAGTCTGTGATTTTTCTGTAGAATTTTACCATAATAAACATTGCAAAAAGGCAAGTTATTATAGCAACTATAGGAGTAAATATAGCGGATTTAAGATATGTATCATATTGATGATTTGCATCAAATTC
>JAETTH010000135.1 GCA_021769225.1 Erysipelotrichaceae bacterium | reverse complement strand
CATATTTTCCTCTCGATATAAAAAAGCCCTATATTTGGGCTTTATTTTTTCATTAAATAATTATATAACTCTCTTTTGTTTAAATTGTTTTCTTTCGCTAATTTCTTTATTAAATCTTTAGGATGTTCACCCTTTTGAATTTCCATATCAAATATTTGTTTTGCTTCCTCTTTTGTAAGTAATTTTTTTTCTTCCTTATTTCCTTCCACCACAATGACAAATTCGCCTTTGATTTCCATATCATTTAACATGGCAATCAATTCTTTCGGCGTTCCTCTGTACGTAGTTTCGTGAAGTTTTGTGATTTCTTTTGATATAGCGGTTTTCCTGTCACCTAAAACATTGTCAATAGCTTTTATCATATCAATCAATTCGTAAGGAGAAGAATAAAAAATCAAAGTTTTATCAAAATCTTTTAATGTGTTTAATTTTTCTTCTTTTTTATTATTCTTTTTAGGTAAAAATCCTATAAATAAAAATTCTTCACTGTTAAATCCGGATAATATGAGAGCCGGCAGAAGTGCATTTGCTCCCGGAACAACGGTAAATTTAATATCGTTTTCTATCAATTCTTTTACGAGTATGTTTCCCGGATCCGAGATTAAAGGTGTTCCCGCGTCTGAAATCAAAGCCAAAGTTTTGTTTTCATTTATTAAGGAAAGAATATAATCTATTCTTTCCTTTTCGTTAAATTTATGATAGCTAATCAGCTTATTTTTAATTTCAAAATGATTTAATAATTTTATTGAATGTCTTGTATCTTCACATAAGATAACATCTACTTCTTTTAAGACCTTTATAGCTCTGAAGGTCATATCTTCGAGATTACCGATCGGTGTTGATACTATATATACTTTATCTTCCATATTATAAATATTGTTGTCTTATAATTGTATCTTCTCTGTCAGGTCCCACCGATACTATACCAATCGGAACTTCACAAAGTTCTTCAACTCTGTTTACATATTTTTTTGCATTTTCAGGCAGTTTGTCAAAATCTCTGATTTGTGAAATATCTTCATTCCATCCTTCAAATTCTTCATAAACAGGCTCACATTCTCCCAGAACGGTAAGTTCTGCAGGGAAGTCCGTGATTATTTCATCTTTGTATTTATATCCAACACAAAGTTTTATTTTTTCCATTCCAGTAAGAGTATCGAGTTTTGTGAATACTATGCTTGTAAGAGAATTTACTCTTACGGCAAATTTAAGTATTACCGCGTCGAGCCAACCGCATCTTCTCGGTCTTCCAGTTGTAGTACCGTATTCATAGCCTTTTTCTCTTAGATAGTCTCCGTCTTCATCGAATAATTCCGTAGGGAAAGGTCCTTTTCCTACTCTTGTTGTATAAGCTTTAGCAATACCGCATACATCATCGATATAAGCAGGTCCTATGCCCGAACCGATACATGCTCCGGCTGCTGTTGGATGAGATGATGTAACATAAGGATATGTTCCGAAGTCTATATCGAGAAGTGTTGCCTGTGCACCTTCAAATAATACTTTTTTACCTTTTTTGATGTAATCATAAATAATAACCGTAGCGTCATCTACGTACTGTCTTATAA
>JAETTH010000024.1 GCA_021769225.1 Erysipelotrichaceae bacterium | reverse complement strand
ATCTGACATATCTCATCACCAATTAAAATATATCAAAAATTCGTAGAAATTAAAATATAAGAGCCTAAATTTAATCAGGCTCTTAAGGGGCGGAATTTATTCCGCTTTTTTATGTTCTATTTATTCAAAATGAAGAATATAAATTTAGAAAAGAAGGAAAAATAGGGGGAAGGAAAATGATAATGAATAATAATAAAGTAAATACACAAGAAAATCTAGAGGGAAATATAGGAATCTTAAAGGTAATTCTGAAAGGAACTATCATTTCTATGCTGGTTACTCTTATCTTTTTATTAATCTTTTCAGTAGTTTTAACTTATACTAACTTATCAGAAGATATTATTAACCCAGGAATTATTGTCCTTACTGCCATTAGCATTATTATTGGGGCTTCTATTAGTACCATAAAAACTAAAAAAAGAGGGATTGTTAATGGAGGAATTATAGGAATTGTTTATATGTTATTTCTTTATCTAATTTCTAGTATGGTAACATCTAATTTTGGACTTGATCTATATTCTGTTATCATGTTAGTAGTTGGGATTATGGCTGGCATGTTAGGTGGAATTGTAGGGGTTAATATGAAATAAAAGAGAAATAATAACAATAAAAACCTAGAGATAAAAATGAAAAAACAAAGTAAATAAGGAGCAGGAACACGAAAAACTTCTTAAAAATTCTGCCATTTTCTATTGACACAAAAGCATTAGGTGTGCTACAATATATAAAGTTCAAAAAATATGCGGATGTGGCGGAATTGGCAGACGCGCTGGTCTTAGGAACCAGTGTCAACGACGTGCAGGTTCGATTCCTGTCATCCGCACCAATGACGTTTCTGTTCGAACTAATAGAACAGAATTGATACAAAAATCAATCAGAAAATAAAATCTGGTTGATTTTTTTGTTGCTTAAAAACAATATTAAAATCATCCAAACGAAAGGATGGTGCAAGAAAATGAAGATAATTAAGCAAGAACTAGAATTTGAAGAATGTCTAAAACAACGACTTGAATTTATATGTGAATTTGCTAAAGTTACTCCTACTTTTATAAATGGTAGCATTAGGAAATTAGAGAAAACTAATCTTACATATATTGAGCCACATAAAGTGATTATTAAAAATATTACTTTTTTAGTTTTCAATTATTCAAATGATGTTTATATTTCTAATTTAGTAAAGAAGATTAAATTATCAGAGTTAGAAGAATATTTGAAAAACATATAATTTGTAAAAATTTGACATTTCTTTAAATCGTGATATAATATAGGCAATTAATTATCTATATCTATTTGGGCAAGAGCAGGTATAGATTTATGAGTACTTTGAAAAATTTATATTATATTACAATTATATTGTATTTTATTTTGTGATAAACAGATTTAAGAGATGTCAGTAGTACTCGTATGTACTTTGATGTCTCTTTTTTGTTAGATTGGAGGTTTGAAAATTGAACGAAGAAAAGAAAAAATGTGGATTGTATATGAGGGTATCAACAGAAGACCAAGTTCGTGAAGGTTTTAGTCTTTCAGAGCAAAGAGAAAGATTAGAAACTTTTTGTAAATTCAAAGGCTATGAAATAGTAGATTATTACGAAGACGCTGGAATAAGTGCTAAAACAGGTAATCATAGACCAGAGTTTGAAAGATTAAAAAATGATATTAAGGCTAAAAAGATAAATACTATTGTTGCTCTAAAACTAGATAGAATAACAAGAAGTATTTATGATTGGGAAAACTTAATGACTTTCCTAGATGAAAATAATGCTTATTTAGACTGCGTAAATGATGAAATAAATACTACAAGTGCAAATGGCAAAATGGTAACAAGACTTTTAATGAGTGTAACTCAAAATGAAATTGAAAGAACAAGTGAAAGAACAAAAGTGGGACTAGCTGGAGCAATAAAGTCAGGACATATTCCACACGTTGCCCCATTAGGCTATAAACACGAAGATAAAAGATTGGTAATAGATTATTCTACTAAAGATATTGTAGTTAGAATTTTTGACTTATATTATAATGGCTACTCCTATCAAAAAATAAGTAATCTATTCAATGAAGAAAAAGTATTAGGAAAAGACAACTGGCGAGATTCAACTATTGTTACTATTCTTGAAAATGAAATATATAAAGGCGATTTCGTTCACGGAAAAAGAACCAAGAACCCTACTTATTATGAAGATGTAGTTGAGCCAATTATCTCAAAAGAGATGTGGGCTGATTGCCAAGTACAGAAAAAGAAAAATTCAAGAAGTTATAAAAGGACATTGACATATTTATATTTACAAAAACTAAAGTGTCCTAAATGTAATCGTATTTTAGGTGGTAAAGCAACTACAAAGAAAAATGGTAAGACATACTTTTACTATTATTGTAATGATTGCAAAGTTCAATTTAAGGAAAATCTAATAAATGAATATTTTGAGCAATTTATAGATGAATTAACCGAATATGACTCTGTTGTAAATCAATTCTTCTTGCCTATGATAAAGCAAAAATTTGGTGAACCTAAAGAACAATTAGAAAAAGAAATAAATAATCAGAAAAACAAACTTGAAAGAATTAAAAAAGCCTATATCAATGGAATTTTTGAACTGAATGAATACAACGAAGAAAAGAAAATTGTTGAAAAAGCTATTACAGAACTTGAAAGCAAATTAGAGGCTACTGATTGTGTGGAAGAATTGAAATTCACACCAAGAGATATTTTATTAAAAAGACATATTGATTTTATTAACAAAATCAAACTAGATAAAGAATATCGAGAAAGAACTAAAACTTGGAAAGATTATACACGAGAAGAACAAGCTGATTTAATAATGAGATATGTTGAAGATATTGAATTAGATATTATAGGTACAGTAATAGCAGTAAAACAAATTAATTTTAGAGAATCTATTTGTAAGCCTTGCCAAGAGTTATATGATAAAGGCTATATTGATACTACAAAGCCTATGATATTAGGTAATGTATTAGGAAGTGTTAGGTTTAGTAACTATTTGCCAGAGGAAGAAGTTGGCGAAATAATAATGAGGTTACAACAATACTATGATGTACATTTTACAGAGGCAACATACTATGTGCAAAAGCAAATGTTTTACTTTAACTTTGCTGAAGATAATAGTGCTATTATTAGAGTGTTTCCTTTAGAAGATTATTATAAATTAGATTCAGATTGCAAAATGGAAATTTATAAGTTTGGAATAATCTATATTAACAAAGAAGATAAATTTCAAATGCAAGAAATTGATACAGTATTTGATTATATTCCAGATGAGAGCAATGATAGTGTAATTTATACAAAAGATAACACCCCTGTTTCAGTGGGTGTTAAGCCAGTAAAATTCTGCGAAGAAAATGCAGAATAATTGTTGCTACTATATAAAATATATCTGTTATATTGCAACAACAAATTAGCGAGTACAAATTTATATTTGCGTTGAGCAAATACAAATTTTGTATGAGGTAATTTGATAAATTTTAGCTCTGTGAGATAAAATTTATTGCCTCGCAGAGCCCCCATGTTATGATGGTACGTCATAACATATAGGGGATTAGGACTTATGACAAGGTCAAAGTCCTGTAAAAATACTTCGTATTTTTTACAAAGCCTTCGGCTAACAATGTACACAATTTTATTCCATAAAATTGGCACACAAACAAAGACGTGACATATTAGATTGAACAAGTTTAAGTTTTGAAATCATGTCACTTTTGTTTGATGAAGAAATTTCAAAGGAGGGATTCTATGGAGCAAGAATTAGCATATTCTTTTCACTTAGGTAGTGATAAAAACAAAAGTAAATTGGCTAAAAAAGTAGCAAAAGAAAATTTATCTGGTACTACTTCTCTAGCTAATAATGCAATTCAAAATGCAAAAGATTTATCAGATGTTAATAAACACAATTTAAGGGATTATGATAATCATAAGGAACTAATTAGAACAATTTATGGAACTGATGATATTGTAGATGATGTTAAACAAGTATATTTAGATGAATTTGAAGAATCAAGATTAGAATATAATAAAAAACAAACTCGTGAAGACAGAAAAATCAAAGATTATTTTAAAAAAGTATGTAAATCTCAAAACGATATAGCTTGTGAAATTATAATAGAACTTGGAGATATGGATTTTTGGAATGATAAAGACAAAAATACAGATTAAAAATGATTGATGTATATAATGAGCAAGTAAAAGACTTAATTAAAATTGTACCAACTTTTAAAATAGCAAATGCAACGATTCATTTTGATGAAACCTCTCCCCATATGCATATTGTAGGTGTACCGATAACAGAAAACTGTACTAGGGGAATGAATAAACAAGTTGGCAAATCACAACTATTTACAAAGGAATCGTTAACTAAAATTCAAGATAAAATGAGAAATGCTTGTATTAAGTCTTTTAATAAATTTTATGATATGGATATTAAATTAAAAGAAAAGCAAAAAGGCAGAAATCAAGATATAAATGTTAAAGATATGAGTGATTATAGAGTTATAAAAAAGCAACTTGCTGAAAAAGAGAAAAAACTTGATAAAGCTAATAAACAAACTACTAAACTTGATAATACAACAAAAGATATAAATCAAATATTAGACAATTTAAAACCTGCTAAGTTTAATAAAAATAATATGGTTATTTCCAACGAGGATATCGAGAAAATCAAAAACTTTACCAAAGATGTGAAAGATATTACTAAAACAGTTAGAAGTGTTAATGACTTAAATATTGCTATTAGAGATTTTGAACATAGTGCTTTTGAAATAGAAAAAGAAAATTATTCACTTAAATATCAAATAGAAGAAAAAGAAAGCATAAAGGCGCAATTAAGCAAATTCAAAGAATTTTGGCATAGTATTATGGGGAATTTTCACAAAAGAATTTGTTATGACAAAGATAATAACTATAAAATTGTTAGTGATGATTTATATAAAAATGGAATATTTACTGACGATGATAATGAAATTGCAAATAATATTGCTAAAAAAGTAAAAACAACAGATGAAATTGGAAATATTAAAAATAAAAAGAAAAATAATGATACAAGATTTTAAAAAGGAGAAATTTTCGATATGGAAAGTGAAAAAGTAAGATACTTAATAAATATGATAAATGATATGGATATAAAAAATAAATTAAGACTATCAAGATGCATGAGCCAAAGCAAATGGTCAGGACTTATATACAACACTAAAGAAAACTATGAAAAATTTGATAAAATGTTAAAAGACATTGATGAAGAATATAGAACAACACTTATAAACTTTGCGAAATATAAACTTGTAATGTTTGCAAAGGCTAAACTTATGGAAATGGAAACAACAGAACAAAATAAAGTTGCATTGTATTTATTTAATAATATCACATAACATTATCAAAAATGTGTTTTTATCCCCTTTTGTATATATAAATTAACAATTTATGATAAAGTAATTTTAAAGTGACAAAATGTTATCAAAAATTGACAAATTTCCACTTCAAATTTATTGAAAAGAAATTTGAAATATACTATAATATAATTAAATTATAAAATTGAAAGGGAAAATTATTAAAAAATGAAATTTAGTGAAAAACTCATGAATTTGCGAAAAAGCAAAGGAATGTCTCAAGAAGATTTAGCAATAAAACTTAATGTAACAAGACAAACAGTATCAAAATGGGAATCAGATCAAACAACACCTGATATGAACAAATTAATAGAATTATCAAAATTATTTGAAATATCTTTAGATGAATTAACAAATAATATTGAAACCTCTAATTCTGAAAAAGCATATAAAGAAAGTTCAGTTGAAAAAAATAATAAAAAAATCGCTATTAGAATATTTATTGTTGGATTAATAATTAGCATAATTTTATGTGGAATTGGTTTAATCAAGCAGAATAATGCAAAGAAAACTAATGAACAATTTTATAATGATGCATATGCTTTAAGTTTAGAAAATTATAATGCTGCAATGGAAAGAGTTGAAACAATAAATATTGAACTTAAAAATTTAAATTCTCAAAAAGATACATTGGAAACTGAAAAAAATAGTTTAACTATGGGAAGTAGTAATTGGTTTTCAGAAACATCTAGACTTGCAAATGAAATTTATGATTTAGATGTTAAAATTATGAATTTAGAATCAGAAAAAAATCAGCTTGTAAATGCTGACTATACAGTTTATTATAATCCTGTTAAACCTATAACATATCTTATATTCTACTATATAGGAGCAGGAATATTTGTAACTTTAGCTTTAATATCACTAATTTACTATTTGGTAACAAGAAAAAAAATATTATAAAAGGAGAAATAAAAAATGGGAAAAAAAGAATATTTAAATGAAGAAGAATTCCAAAAAAATAATAAAAAAGTAAAAACTGCAGGAACAATAGTTATGATAATTGGACTATGCCTAGTTTGTGCTGCTATATTTGTACTTATATCAGCATCTCAAATGGAAACTTCTATTTCAGAAAATTCAAACCCAGATATTTCAGGTTTGTTTGATGTAGATTCACAAGAATCAGCTTTAAGTTGGTTTGAAAGTACAACTCAATCAATGGGAGCTAAATCAGAAGCACGTTCTGCTCAAATGGGTAGACAAACCTTAGGACTGTTTATGTTGCTACCAGGAATATTTATTACTATAGTTGGTTGTATGATACGTTTTGCTGTTGGAAATCAAACAAATATAATGGCTTATCAAACACAACAAGTAATGCCAATTGCACAAGAGAAAATTGAAAAAATGGCTCCTTCAATGGGAACTGCTGCTAAAGAAATAGCTAAGGGAATAAAAGAAGGATTGTCAGATGATAATGCAACTTATTGTAAACATTGTGGTTCTTTAATTGATGCAGATTCTAATTTTTGTAATAAGTGTGGAAAACAGCTATAATAAAAAATAATTGACAAAAAAATAAAAACTTAGTATAATAAATATAGGAAATGAATAACCGCAGTGAATGCGGTTACCACTACATATAGTTATAACAACACATTCGCAATTTGGTAGAGAGCAGAATGTGTTGTTATTTTATTCCTTATTTATTATTGAATTTACATATTGTATGTATATAATCGTCAATAAGGCTACGTTTATAGTTGCAGAAACCATAATGGTTATTATTAAAAATAGTATAAAACTCATAAACACCACCTCACTTTCTGATAGCAAAGCTATCGAGTGCAGTGGCAACACATATCTACTACAATGTTCATTTCCTATGTCAGCTAGTATAACATACAAATTAGAATAAATCAATATAAAAGAAACAAATTTTCGCAAAGTTTTTTAATGAAATTTCTTGATTGTTACTAAAAAACCTGGTAATCTATATATAAATTGATTGATATTTGTATCAATTGTCAAGAGAACCAAAAAGTTGTAGATAACTACTTCGTTGGCACCAAAAAGTTGAAATTTTAACTAATTTCAGCTTTTTTTATTTTTATCTAAAATTATTTGTAACTATTGATATTTCTATATTTCATCTATTTTCATTATTCAATCTGCTTTCAAAATTATTTATCATTATTCATTATTATTTCTGCACGGAAATATGCTCGGGGAGAATTAAAGAAATGCTTTTAAATAGCTACACTTATGGCAAAATGAACTTGCACATCTGTACTATATTCTAACAGCTTACGAATTGTAACAGGTTTCGTAAGTTTTTTTATAAATTTGAAATTGTTCTCTTTCCAGAAAGGAGGACATTTTTTATGCTTGAATTTAAAGAAATACAAGAGATTAAGCCAAATATTGGAATACTAGAACTTATAAAAGATTGTACTTTTACAACTAAAAATGGCAAAAAAAAGCAGATTGAATTTTATAGGAAATTTATAGGAGAATATAGAAAAGATATAAGAATAATAAAATTTAAAGATGAAGTCATAGGGATTTTTACAAATTATATAGATGAAAATAAGGAAAGTATGATAAGTTTATTTTACATTCGTTAAATATTAATATGTGTTGATGGAGAAGGTGGGTATCAAGAAGAAAAAGAGCCACAAAGTTTGAAAGCAGGAGATGTAGTAACAATACTAGCAAATGTAAAACATTGGCACGGAGCTAAAAAAGATAGTTGGTTTTCTCATTTAGCAGTAGAAGTACGTGGGGAAAATACATCTAATGAATGGTGTGAACCTGTATCAGATGAAGAATATAGTAAATTATAAATAGAAAAAGTTTGCCATTTGAATCATAGAATCTATATTTAATATACCTCCTGTTAATACTTTTTTTGCAAGATTAGGGTGTTTGCTACTACTTAATAAAATAATTTTTTTCATTTCTAAGGTAGTTAAAAATGGTATATATGATTTTAATAGTGCTGCTGCGCCAGCCACATGAGGAGCAGCCATAGATGTTCCATTTTTATAACTATATTCACCATGTAAAGATGTACTTAAAATACTTGTTCCTGGTGCAGCAATATCAACACTTCTAACTCCATAATTTGAAAAAGAAGATAAGGCATTTTCTTGATTGCTTGCTGCAACTGAAATAATATTGTCGCTATCATAAGATGCAGGATAGCTAGGCAAAAAATCATTATTGGTACTACTGTTTCCTGCCGAAGCAATAAATAATCCATCATATTGTTCTATTACATATTTTAAAATTGGAGAGTAAGTTCTGCCACCCCAACTATTGTTAAGAATTGGAATGTTGTTTATATTTGCAAAATAAATAGCATTAATAGCAGCAGCAAGATCTATACGATTATCTCCTATTTTGAAAGAAGCTAGCTGTACATTCCAACATACTCCAGTAACTCCAATAGAATTATTTCCCACTGCTCCAATAGTTTCTGCTACATGAGTTCCATGTCCAGTTTCATCTGCTGGATTATTACTATTGTTAATAAAATTCCATCCATTGATAAATTGCCCATTAGAAGAAATCCAGAGATTGTCTTTTAAATCTGGATGATTAGAATCAATGCCACTGTCTAATACACCAACCACAACATGATAACTACCAGTAGTACAATTCCATGCAAAAGGCGACTTAATTTTTTCCATTCCCCAAAGATATTTAAAATCTGGGTCATTAGGAATCATATCTGGATCATATAAATAATCAGGTTCGGCGTAGATTACATAGGGACTAGTTGAGAGTTTTTCAATAGCATTTATGACTGCCATTTTTTCTTTGTTTTTTAAATGAACTAATAGAATATCTCCCATATTGTTACTATTATCCATTTTGTTAGAATGAAATATATATTCTATCTTTTTGATATCAATTCCAGTAAAAATATGATTAATATCGTAAGCAAATAAATTTAAATTGTTAAAATTCTTATTCAAAGCAACAATTACTTTTCCTGATTCAAAATCACTATCATAAAAATATTTACCCATCAATATATCCTCCTTTAGTATTATATGATTATATGAAAGATGTGTTAGTACTTCAAATATGAAACTTAATGATTTAAAATTATAATTGAATGATATTGATTATAAGTAGATATTTTATTTGGAAATTATCATTCAATTATAAAAAAGGATACAAAAAAATTTGTCTTCCCCCAGATATATACAAGAAAATTTCGGCTTTATTCCTTTAATTAGATTACCTGATTTTGTAATAAAAGAAGATTTCGATTGGGCTATATATGAAGCAACTAGATTGTAAGGATGGCATGATAATGAAAAGAAAGGTTATTTTATATATTTCGCA
The DNA here is from genome assembly GCA_021769225.1 of Erysipelotrichaceae bacterium. Taxonomy (GTDB): domain Bacteria; phylum Bacillota; class Clostridia; order TANB77; family CAG-508; genus JAETTH01. The sequence goes on along the minus strand of JAETTH010000024.1, from coordinate 17,590 downwards.
AAGTTTAGATGGGGGTTTATAGCAGACAATAATGATAGTGTGAATTGGATTTCTGAAAATGATAAAGAATATAATAGAGATTATAGATATGAAGACTTTTTGAAGAAAACAATCCAAAAATAGAATTAAAGCTGAAAGAAGCAAGAAATGAAAATGCTCTAATAACAGTCATTTATACAAAATAACAATTTATGCGATAGAATAAAATTAAAAAAGTATCATTTGACAAAACAAAAAGATGATTGTATAACCTGAGTTTGAGACCTACAAGAGGACAAAACAATTTTTGTAAAATATAAAATTTTATGTTACATTATAAATAGTCAAAAAATGAGTTTGTGGGTACAATTCTTGTAAACTATTGATTTAACTACATTTGAGAGTTGAAATGATTATTTTTTGCCTGCTAGATTTCGCATAGGTGTCTAGTTAGTGTACCATAAATTATTTATTTTGAATAGTTGAGGAAAATTGCTTTCCTCAATTTTTTTCGTATTAGTAAGTTTAAAAGCATCTAATAAATCACTTGCTGAAACTTATTTTGAATTACTATCTAAATGAGCATATATATATATATATTTGTAGTAGTTAAAAAACTAAAATGACCTAGCTATAATTGGACAGATTTTATTGGTATTCTAGTTAATCTTTTTTGCCAAAAAGATTAACTACTTTCATTTGATTGTAATTTTAAGAACTTTTAGGTAAATTTCCAAACAGAATTTGACTATTATTTATAAAAAATATACAATAGTAATAAATTGACAATGGTTAGCAATTAACAAAAGTAATAATATATATTAAATTATGGGAGGTATTATGAAGGATTTAAGAATTGAAAAATTGGCAAATAATTTATTAACACATTCGGTTAATATTAAACGAGGGGATAACATTTTAATTGAATTATTAGGAGAAGAAGGTGTTCCATTAGCAAAAGAATTAATTAAAAAAACAGAGGAGTTAGGGGCAAAACCATATTTCAATATTATAAATTATGAAATTTTACGAGTAATGTTAGAAAATGCAACAGAAGAACAAATAAAATTATATGCAAAACATGATCAAATGCGAATGAGAGATATGGATGCATATATAGGAATAAGAGCAAATTCAAATACAGCCGAATTGAATGGAATATCAAAAGAAATTATGGAATTATATAATAAATATTATACAATGCCAGTTCACTTTGAAGAAAGAGTAAAAAATACCAAGTGGTGTATTTTAAGGTATCCCAACAATTCAATGGCACAGATGGCAAAAATGAACAAAGATGAATTTGAGGAGTTTTATTTTAATGTATGTAATTTAGATTATGCGAAAATGTCAAATGCAATGGATTCATTAAAGAATTTAATGAATAAAACAGATAAAGTACATATTCTAGGAGATGGAACAGATTTAACATTTAATATAAAAGGAATACCAGCAGAAAAATATATGGGAGCATTTAATATTCCTGATGGTGAGGTTGCAACTGCACCAATAAAAACAAGTGTAAATGGATATATAACATATAATACTGAAACGACATATAATGGAATTACATTTAATAATATTAGATTTGAATTTAAAGATGGAAAAATAATAAATGCAACTTCAAATAAAACAAAAGAATTAAATGAAATATTAGATACTGATGAAGGAGCAAGATATATTGGGGAATTTGCCTTAGGGTTAAATCCTTATATTGAGAAACCAATAGGAGACACATTATTTGATGAAAAGATCAAAGGAAGTTTTCACTTTACACCAGGTGATAGTTTAGAAGAAAGTGACAATGGAAATCGTTCAAGTATTCACTGGGATATTGTAAATATTCAGACTCCAGAATATGGTGGAGGAGAGATTTATTTTAATGATGTTTTAATTAGAAAAGATGGAAAATTTGTATTAAAAGAATTAGAAGGTTTAAATCCAGAAAATTTAAAATAAAAGCCGTTTTGTAGGGCTTACATCAATAGAAAAAAATTTAGAATTTTTAAGCTACAAAGAAATGAAATATAGATTATTGTTAAGTATTTTAACTACACGCTCTTTAACAATACAGGGAGATAAAAAGAAAATAGATACATATAAATAAAAAGCATGGGATCTATTATTGAGATCAGCATATAATGAGTTATTAGAAGTTTGACTTAGAAAAGCTACTATATGGAGATGAAAAACAGTCCAACCACTACAGGTTGTGTACTATCTTCAGTAGCAACAGCAGAATATCCAGCTATTCATGGAATGATAGGATGGTATAATTATAATAGAGAAAGAAATATTGACTATTATACGTTATTATTTAAAGATAGAAAAAATAAAAAGAATCTAGAAGCTCTTGGAATCAAAAGTCAAGATATATATCAATGTGATTCTAAAATGAATAAGCTAAAAAGAAAAATAACTGCATTATTTCCAGAAGGAATCGTTGACAGTAATTTTTCGAAATTTGTATTAAATAAAAATAGGATTGCTTATTACAACATAGAAGAAGCATTTAAAAAAGTAACAGAAAATATACAAAAAAATATAAATATCCAAACGTTTACATATTTGTATTTACCATATGTAGATGCTAAATCTCATAAAAATGGAGTGTATAGTAAAGAAGTTAGAAACGTTATTAATGAAATAGAAAATGAATTAACAAAACTTAAAGAATAAAAAATACAGAATTTAGAAATCATTATTGTTGCAGATCATGGGTAAATAGATGTAACTAAAAAAGATATTACTATGGATTTTGAAAAATATAATAAATATTTCTATGCCTTACCAGGAATTGATTATGGAACAGCTACCTATTATATAAAAGAAAATAAAAAATAATATATTTGGAAAAGAACCAATATCACCATATATGAAATCAAACTTGGGAGAATTCATTATTTTTTGTAAAAAGGGAGCATATTTTGTTAATACTATAGAAGATACAGAAAAGTATATTGGAAAGATAAAGGGCTCTCATTCAGGATTTAGTAAAGAAGAATTAATAATACCACTAATTGTAATAAACATTTAATAGAATTGAAAAGAAATCGAGAAAGTAACTATTTAAACTTAGTTATTCTCGATTTTTTTTATTAATAAAATCAGAAGGTGTTAAGAGAGTGGTCTAGATCCTTTTACAAAATTACAAAATATGATATAATATTTTATAGAAAAAAATAAAAAAATGTAGAATAAAGTAGAAAAAGGGGAAAATATGAAAATATTAATTGTAATTGATCAATTCGATAGTGCTAATAATGGAACAACAATTTCTGCTAGAAGATTTGCAGAAGGATTAGAAAAAAGAGGACATAAAGTATTAATTGCAAGTACTGGAGAGCCAGGAGAGAATAAATATGTATTAAAAGAACTTCCTATGACTCCAATTGTTTCACATATTGTAAAATCACAAGGAATGGCATTTGCAATTCCAAATAGAAAAGTATTAGAAGAGGCAATGAAAGATGTTGATGTAGTTCATTTCTATATGCCATTTGGATTATCAATGCAAGGACTAAAAATAGCGGAAAAACTTGGAATTCCTCATACAGCAGCTTTTCATGTGCAACCAGAAAACATTACATTTACAATTGGTCTTGGAAATAAAACAAAGATTAATGATGGGATTTATGGCTTTTACCGTGATCGCTTTTTCAATCATTTTACTCATATTCATTGTCCAAGTAACTTTATTGCAAATGAACTAATTAAACATGGTTATACAGCAAAAATGCATGTAATTTCCAATGGAGTAGGAGAAGATTTTGTTTATGCAAGAACGGAAAAAGAAGATAGACTAAAAGATAAAATTGTTCTTACTATGGTAGGAAGACTATCAAATGAAAAAAGACAAGATTTAATTTTTGATGCTGTAAAAAAATCAAAATATGAAAATAAGATTCAAATTGTGTTAGCTGGAAAAGGTCCTAAATATAATAAATATGTAGAGATGGGAGAGTCTTTAACAAATAAACCAATTATGGAGTTCTTTGATAAAGAAGAACTAATTAAACTACTAGGTATGACAGATGTTTATGTTCATAGCTCAGACGCAGAAATTGAGGCAATTTCTTGTATTGAAGCGGTAGCTTGTGGAAATGTACCAATTATTGCAAATAGTGTAAGATCAGCAACGCCACAGTTTGCTTTAGATGAGAGGAGTTTATTTGAAGCAGGAAATAGTGACGATTTAGCTAACAAAATTGATTATTGGATTGAGCATGAAGAAGAAAGACAGAAAATGCAATTAGAATATGCAAAAAGTGCAGAAAAATACCGTATTAGTAAAAGTATGGAACAAATGGAAGGAATGTTTTTAGATGCAATTAGAGAAAGTAGAGCAAATGTATGACAATCTTCAAGAAGATGAACATGTTCTACATATGTGGGCACCACTAAGTTTGGAGATTGACGAGCAATATGAATATGTAAAAAATGGATGGGGATTTGAACTTTTTTCAAATGCCTTGTATTTGATTGCCATTCCAGTCCTATTTGTATTAAATAAAATTGTTTTTGGCTTTGAGGTAGAAGGAAGGGAAAATATAGAAAAGGTAGAAGGTGGAAAAATAACGGTATCAAATCATGTGCATCCTATGGATTGTACAATGAATGCTTTAATTAACTTACCAGAAAAAACATATTTTCCAACCTTAAAAGCTAATTTTGAAATTCCTGTTGTTCGTCATTTAATTCGTTTATTAAATGCAGTTCCAATTCCAAATGAAATGAGTAACAAAAAGGAATTTTTAAAAACAATGCAGGGATTATTAAAAGAAGGAAAAACAATTCATCTTTATCCGGAGGTTTCTTTATGGCCATATTATGAGAAGGTTAGAAAATTCAAAAAAGGAGCATTTATCTTAGCAATAGAAAATAATGTACCAATTGTACCAATTGTCTATTTATTTGAAAAGCCACAAGGAATTTATGAGATTTTTAAATCAAAACCAGTGATAAAAGCAAAGGTATTAGAGCCTATCTATCCAGATGATAGATTAGAGAAAAGAGAAGCAATTGAAAAATTAAAAGATCAGGTACATAGAGCAATGGAAGATGAAATAGAAAAAGCAAAGATTAAGAAGCAAGCTTAAGAAAAAATTAATTTGATTTTTAAAAAAGGAATGATAAAATAAATTACTAGAAAAATGAAAGGAAGGCAAAATGAAAGACGAAAGAAATACAAGAAAAGGATTAAAAGTTTTAGTATTATCCTTAATGGTAATCTTAATTTTAGCCCTATTTCTAGTGATTGTATATTTTAATGCAGATATTAGCTCAAAATCTCCTGAGAAAATGGAGGAAGGTTTAGAGATAACCGAATATGAATATCAGCAAAGAAAAGTTTTTTGTTTAGTTCCAGAAGGAAAAATTGACTATACCATTTTATATGTTCATGGTGGTTCCTATTTAGGAGAACTTACTCAAGAGCATTGGGATTTTTGTAAGAAAATAGCAAAAGATACAAGCGCAGCAGTAGTAATACCAGATTATCCGTTAGCTCCTAAATATGATTATCAAGATGTATTTTCTATGATGATTCCCTTTTATCAAGAATTAATTCAAAAGATTAACATAGAACATCTTATTGTGATGGGAGATTCAGCAGGAGGAGGATTAGTTCTTGCTTTAATGGAAACAATGGGAGAACAGAGTAGTCCTATGCCACAAAAAACAATTTTACTTTCTCCTTGGCTTGATGTAACCATGACAAATCCAGAGATTTCAGAAATAGAAAAAAATGATACAGAGTTAAATCGCGCAAGTTTAATTTTAGCAGGTAATCTTTATGCAGGAAAAGAAGGATTAACAAGTTATTTAGTAAATCCAATTAATGGACCTTTGGAAAATTTAAAAAATGTAACGATTTATACTGGGACTTATGATATGTTAAATCCAGATGCTCATTTATTAGTAGAGAAGGCAAGCAAAGTAGGAGTTAATATTGAGTTAAGAGAAACAGCAAAGGCAACGCATATTTGGATGTTAAAACAAGAAAATCCTCTAGCAAAACAAACTTATGAAGATATAGTAAGTTTAATTAAACAATAAAAAGCTAGAAAGAAAAGAGAAGAAAAGCAAAATGGAAGATAAAAGAAAAACAAGAAAGTGGAGAAGGTTAGATAACTCTGCTAAAATCTTTCCTATTATATCTAATAAAAGGTTTAGCAGTGTGTTTCGTCTATCAGTTGTTTTAAAGGAAGAAATAAAACCAGATTTATTAAAACAAGCTGTTGAAAACACAATTGCAAGATATGACTCTTTTAAAGTAAAACTAAAAAAGGGATTTTTTTGGTACTATTTTGAATTCAATCCAAAAAATATTATTATAGAAGAAGAAAAAAACTATCCCTGCAAATACATTGATAAAAATACTAATAATGATTATTTATTTAAAGTTACTTATTTTAAAAATAAGATTAATATCGATATATTCCACTCATTAACAGATGGAAATACTGCTAGTTATTTTTTTCGTGAAATTGTTTATGACTATATTGAATTAAGCCATACTAGTCAAAAATTTACTTCAAGAGGAAATAAAGAAATTGTAGAAAACAATACAGAAGATAGTTATTTAAAAAATTATGATAAACATGCAAAATCAAATGCAAGTAGTAAAAAAGCTTATGTATTAAAAGGAAGCCCAATTCCTCTTTATGGAATTGGGGTAATCCATGAAATAATTGATTTAAAACAATTGAAACAACTTTGTAAAGAAAAAAATGTAACTGTTACACAATATTTAACAGCAGTTTTGATTTATGCTATTTATGAAGGAAACTATAAAGCAAATAAAAGTAAGAGTAAAAAGCCAATTAAAGTTTGTATTCCAGTTAATTTAAAAAAATACTTTCCTTCTAATACACTTGCTAACTTCTTTTCGTATATTACCTTAGAAGCTGAAACAACAAGTGGAAAATTAGAAAAATTTGATTTGATTTTAGATTTTGTAAAACAAGGATTTACAGAAAAGCTAACAGAACAAGAAATTATTAAAACAATGTCAGCAAATGTAAAATTAGGAAATAATATCTTAATCCGCATGATACCTCTTATAATGAAACAAGTTACTGTGAAAATGAGCTATATTGAAATTCGTAAATATACAACCACTACATTTTCAAATATAGGAAGAGTTGGTATCCTGCCAGAATACAAACAATATATTGAAGAATTCTTATTCTTAATTGCGCCAGAACCAGTTGAAAAAATAAAATGCTCTAGTATTTCTTATGAAAATAAAATGATATTTACATTTACCTCTTCTTTAGATGATTTAAAAATACAAAATGCTTTTTATCAACACTTAATAAAACAAGGGATAGATGTAAAAATAGAAAGTAATGGTGTATATGATACTTTATCCGAAAATTTCAAATCCTAAAAAAAGCCATTGGATTATTCAAATGATGGTAATTCTATCTGTTATAATATCAATGATACTACTAACAATTAATTTGTTCATTGGAAGACAAAAGTATTGGGCAGTTCTAGCAATTAGTGGAATTATTTATATCTGGATTGTTACAATGGTATCCATTAAGAAAAATACGAATATTGCACTTCATGTTATGTTACAAACTATATTAGCTTCTATTTTATGTATCATTATTGACTTCTGTTTTGGATTTCATGAATGGTCAATTAATGTAGCACTTCCTATTATTGTAATGGTAGCAAATGTAGCTATTTTTATCTTAACAATTGTAAGCTATAAAAAATATTTAAAATATGTGATTTATCAACTAATTATTTTTTTATGGAGTATGCTTCCACTTCTCTTAGCTATTATCCATCAAAGAAATAGTGTTTTAATTGTACTTTCTACTGCAATTGCACTAGCTAGTTTATTCTTTACCTTAATTGTTTCTGGAAAAGATGTAAAAGAAGAAGTACAAAGAAGATTTCATATGTAACAAAAAGAACAAGATTAGATTCCAATTAGAGGATCTAATCTTATTTTTTTCTTATTAACATATATTTTAATATTACTTTCTTTTTACTTTTAAACTTTTTACTCTTCTATATTTTCCTTTCATCTTTCCTTTTATAAATACGCCAAAATCTTTGGCTGCGTCATTTTCAAAACCAGCTTTAGATACCCAAAATGCATAAGTGTGATCTAAGTAAAGATAAAAATAATATTTTGTTTCATAAATGCGATGAAGTTTAAAATAAGAAAGTTGTGATTCTCCTTTTTGGTTATAAACCTTTAAATAATTATTATAAAAAAGAAACGTATTGGTTGCAGAAGGAGAAACCTTCTTTTCTTTTACTTGTTTTTTTACTATATAAAGCGGGTGAAAAATACGATAAGCAATAAAACAAATAAAAAGAAGAAGAAAAATAAAAAATAAAGTTAAATTCCTATAAGCAATTTGAAACCCGGCACAAAGAAGTAATAAAAAACTAATAAATAGGGTATATACATTATAGGAACTTTGAAATTTTTTCTCGTGAAAGTCTAAAAATTTTTGATATTCTTGTTTTGTATAAGTTGTAGTATTTTTAAATAATTCTTTCATAAAACAATCACCAAAGCTATTATACTAATAAAAAGGAATATTTACAATGATATTTTTAAATGATATAATACAAAAATAATAAAATAAAAAGGAGAGGTAAAATAATGGAAGAATCAATAGAAAAACCAATAGAGGAAAGACCACTATATCAAAATGATACAACTTATACAGAGGATAGCTTTATCCAATACAATAAATTTCATATGATAGGAAGGAAAAGACAGATATTATTTATTTAGTTGTTCTCATTATTGCCAGCATCTATCTTATTATTGTTGGAGAGGTAAAAGCAATTGGAATTGCAGGATTAGGAATTGCTGTTGCTTTCATTTTGTTATATTTTTTATTACCCAAACTTACCATAAGAAGATTATCTAAAACAGATCAAACTATCTTAAATTCTAAAAATCATTTTAGCTTTTATACAAATGAACTAATTATTTCAAATGAAGTTGGGTCATCGAAATTTCCTTATGATAAACTATATAGAGTTTATGAAACAGAAGATTTTATGTATCTATACATTAATGATAGACAAGCATTTTTAGTAAACAAAGCTGGATTTGATGGAGATGTTACAGAAGAGGTAAGTCATTTCTTAAAAGAAAAAATGGGAAGAAAATATATTGTAAGATTTAAAAATAGAAAAGATGGAAAAGAACAGAAAGAAGGTAAATAAAAAAGAAGGTGAAAAATAAGATTGGAGGCAAAATTTGACGTATTTGGCATGACTTGTAGTGCTTGTATTAGCCATGTAGAAAAGTCCGTTAAAAAATTAGAAGGTATCAAAGAGGTAAATGTAAATTTACTTTCAAACAGTATGTTTGTAAAATTTGATGAAACAGTATTAAATACAGATAAAATTATAGAAGCAGTAAGAAGCGGAGGCTATGATGCCAAAGTAGCAGGCCAAGAGAAAAAACAGGAAGGAAAAAGAAACCAGAAAGTATTAGAAGAAATAAAAAATATGAAAACAAGATTAATTGTATCTTTTATCTTTTTAATTCCACTAATGTATCTTTCTATGGGGCATATGTTAGGACTTCCTATTCCACACATCTTCCATGAAAATGCATTAGTTTTTAGCTTCACACAATTTTTATTAGTACTTCCAGTTATATTTGTAAATCGTAGCTTTTTTACAAGAGGATTTAAAGCATTAGCCAAAAGCGCTCCTAATATGGATTCACTAATTGCACTTGGCTCGACTGCAGCAACAGTTTATGGTATTTATGCCATCTTTATGATTGCCATTGGCATACAAAACGCAGATGTGGCTTTAGTCCAAAACTATCGTATGAATCTATACTTCGAATCAAGCAGTATGATTCTTACCTTAATCACACTTGGAAAATATTTAGAAACAAAATCAAAAGCAAGAACAACGGATGCCATTAACAAACTAATTGACTTTTCGCCTAAAAAAGCAACTGTCATCCGAAACGGAAAAGAAGAGCAAATTGAAGTAGAAAACTTATTAGTAGGTGATCACATATTAGTAAGACCAGGAGAAAAAGTTGCAGTAGATGGAGCTATAATAGAAGGAGCAAGCTATTTTGACCAATCTGCTATTACAGGAGAGAGTGAACCTATTAAAAAAAGTATAGGAGATCAAGTAATTTCTGGAAGTATTAATAAACAAGGGAGTATTACACTTGTTGCAGAAAAAGTTGGAGAAAATACGACTTTAATGCAGATTATAAAACTAGTAGAAGAAGCAAGTTCTTCAAAAGCACCAATTAGTAAATTAGCAGACAAAATTAGTGGAATTTTTGTTCCAGTTGTAATTGGAATTGCAATGATAGCATTTTTCCTTTGGCTATTACTTGGATATTCTTTTGAATTTGCTCTAAATATAGCAATTTCTGTTTTAGTTATTTCTTGCCCTTGTGCATTAGGACTTGCCACTCCTGTATCAATTATGGTAGCAACAGGAAAAGCTGCAGAAAATGGAATGCTAATTAAAGGAGCAGAAAGTTTAGAGATTCTTCATCATGTAAGTACAGTTGTATTGGACAAAACAGGAACCATTACAGAAGGAAAACCAAAAGTAACTGATATTGTGCCAAATGAAAATATCATAACAAAACAAGATCTTATCACAATTACAGCAAGTATAGAGGCAAAATCAGAACATCCAATTGCAAAGGCAATTGTACAAGAAGTATTGAAAAATGAACTTTTAGAAGTAGAAGAATTTGAAGCAATATCAGGTAAAGGAATTCAAGGAAAGATAGTAAATGCAAAATACTATCTAGGAAATACAGCTTTTATGCAAGAAAATCAAATTGAGATAAAAGAATTTGAAAAGAAGTTTCAAGAATTATCAGAACAAGGAAAAACAGTCATCTATATAGCAAAAGAACAATCTCTACTTGGTATTCTAGCAGTAGCAGATACAATTAAACAAACTAGTAAAGAAGCAATAGAAGAGCTAAAGAAAAGAAAAATACAAACCATTATGCTAACTGGAGATCATAAAAAAGCTGCTAACTATATTGCGAAAGAAGTAGGCGTTGATGAAGTAATTGCACAAGTACTTCCACAAGAAAAAGAAAGTAAAATAAGACAATTACAAAGTCAAGGAAAGAAAGTTGCCATGGTAGGAGATGGAATTAATGATAGTCCATCTTTAGCAAGAGCAGATGTAGGGATTGCTATTGGAAATGGAACAGATATTGCTATAGAATCAGCTGACATTGTACTCGTAAAAAACAATTTAATGGATGTAGTAAATGCCATCGATTTAAGTAAAGAAACTATCAAAAATATTAAAATGAATTTATTTTGGGCATTTTTCTATAATACTATTGGAATTCCATTAGCAGCAGGAGTGTTATACTTACCATTTCAAATTTTATTAAACCCAATGATAGCAGCTGCTGCAATGAGTTTAAGTTCAATATGTGTTGTAACAAATGCTTTAAGATTAAAGAGCTTTAAACCCAAACAGACACAAGCAAATTTATGTAAAGAAAATAGTTGGGTATTACAAGAAGAGCAAAAAGAGAAGGAGGAAATGAAAACGAAAAAAGAAATTATAATAGAAGGAATGAGCTGTATGCATTGTACAGCAAGAGTACAAAAAGAATTAGAAAAAGTAGATGGAGTAGAAGAAGTCACTGTAAGTTTAGAAGAGAAAAAAGCAGTTGTAACATTACAAAAAGAAATATCAGATGAAATATTAAAACAGGCAGTAGAGCAAGCTGGATATGAAGTAATCCAAGTAAAATAGAGTAAAAAATGGATAAAAGAAATACAATAGAATCACTTTCAAGTGATTCTATTTTTTCATAGCTTTAAAAATTTTTTGGAAAAATTTATCTGTTGAAATAAAAGAAGATCTGTTATATCTTTTTAAATAATAAAGACAATTGTAATCACCTATTTGAATAGAATTGATTCCTTCTGCACAAGAAAGAGATGCTTTAAAACCAAGAGATTGAATAATTTCCTTGGAATCCTTACTCATTAATCCAAAAGGATAAGTAAAAGTATTAGGAAGATAGCCTGTAGCCTCTTTAAAATCTTGCTGAAGCCTTCCAATATCTTGAGAAAGGATAGAAGCATACTGTTCTTGAGTTTCACCTTTCTTTTTACTTGCCCCTTTTCTACCATTTTTCTCAGAGTGAAGATTATAAGTATGATTTTGGAACTCAAATCTGCCTGTATCCATTAATGCCTGAATATCTTTCCACCTTAAATAACTATAATTAGCATTTGCTTCATCTAATTTTGTATAAGTATTTGTATATGCACCAACAATGGAAACAACAGCCTTCATATCATATTTTTCAAGAAGAGGAAGAACATAAGTTAAATTATTATAATAACCATCATCAAAAGTAAGGATAATTGGGTTTTCTGGTAAAGGAGTTTTGTTATAAACATAATGAATAAGATCTGTCATGGTAATAGTATGATATCCCTTTTCTGCAATATATTTGAGATCACTTTCTAATGTGGAAGGAGTAATAATATACTTCCCACTTCTTGCTGGATCTTTTAAAACGCTGTGATACATGATAATAGGCAATTTAATAACATTATTTTCTAAAGAATCAGCAGAAGCAAAGACAAAATTATATAAAAAGATACTACTAAACAAAATAACAAAAAGAAACAGAAAAGTGGCATAATTTAATTTTAATACTTTAAAATACAAGGCTAATTCACATCCTATTCGGCAACATTGGGATCCATAATATCATATTTCCTTACATAATCTTTTGTCTGCTTATCTTCCATATATACTTCTGAGCGGTTCTTTTTCAAAAAGTTAATAATGTTATATACATCAATCCAAATCTGATTAGTACCTTCTTTTTGAGATTCATCAAAAATTAACTGAAGACCGAAATGAAGATGAGGTACATTGATGTTATTCACATTTTCTTTTGTACTATATCCTGTCATACCTAGATATCCAATAACATCACCAGCTTTAACAACCTTTCCTTCATATAAATCTTTAGCATAGGGGTGATCTTTTCTTAAATGTGCATAATAGTAATATCTTTTTTGATCAAAGCTTCGAATTCCAATTCTCCATCCACCATATTGGTTCCAACCGAACAGCTTCTACAATACCAGACTCTACAGCAACAATAGGCGTGCCAATTCCTCCCATTAAATCATTTCCTAAATGTTGCCTTTTGTATCCGTAGGAACGGGCAGCCCCAAAGTCATCATAATGAGAAAATCCATAATTTTTAGCAATTGGTAAAAATGCTTTGATACCGATATTTATCAGTAAAAGATTTGGTTCCATCTTCAGCTACAGTTTCAATAGAGTAGGGGCCAATAAACTCTTTGAAGATAGCAGTATAGGCTTCTAGATAATAGGAGTAGTATTTGTTATCTTTCATTTGTTCTTCAACAGAAATTCCCTGCTTTACTTTTCCGACAAATAGCATCTAAATCTTTTTGTTTAAACTGATTTAAATTTCCACCATATTTACAAGCTAAACAAGCTAATAACTCAATCCAGTTATATTTTATTTCTTCATTTTTGACGTGTGATTGAATATCTAAATAAGAGGTAGCGTCTAACACACTTAAGCTAGCATGAAGCTCTACCCATTTAATATATTTTTTCTCTTCTTGAGAAGAAGTATTTGAATTATCTACTATATTAGAAGTAGTTTCTGTTGCAAGAGAATAAAAATTACGACATAAAATAATTACTATTAAAAGCAAACAAAAACAGGAAAATAGAAGAATATGTAATTTTTTAATTTTTATTGATTTGATAAACACTTTGCAAAATCACCTAACTTTATTAAAATTCATCTATTATTTATAATTATGCTAAAAATTTTAATTTCATGAAAGCTTTATCTTCATAAAATATTAATTTGACGCATAATATTATATATGATATAGTATTATATATAAAGAGGTGATAAAATATGATTTTTAATCTAACAACTCCAATCTTAGAGGCTTTAGTATTATCTATTATTAATCGACAAGATACTTATGGATATCAAATTACACAAGATGTGAGAAAGGCAGTTAGTATTTCAGAATCAACCTTATATCCTATTTTAAGAAGACTACAAAAAGAAATGTGTTTAGAAGTATATGATAAGGAATTTCAGGGAAGAAATCGAAGATACTATAAAATTACAGGTAAGGGAAAGAAACAATTAGAGCTCTATTTAGAAGAGTGGAAATTATATAAGAAAAATATTGAATCAGTATTTTCAGGAGGGGAAAAAGATGAATAAAAAAGAGTTTTTAGATAAATTAAATCAAAAGCTAGCGGCACTTTCACAAGAAGAAAGAGAATCTGCAATGAAATATTATGAGGACTATTTTGAAGATGCAGGAGAGGAAAAAGAGCAAGAAGTAATTAGCCAACTTGGTAGTCCTGAAGAAATTGCAAAGGGAATTTTAAAAGAAAATGGAAAAGAAGAAATAGAGCAAGAAGAAACAAACCAAGAACCTATAAACCAAGAAAGAAAAATAAATTATGTAGGACTCATTATTTTTATCCTAATTTGTATTTTCTTTTTCCCAGTAATCTTTCCAATTTTTATGACAATTCTAGGAATTGCTTTTGGCTTTATGATTGCAGGAATTGCAATTTTAATTGCTGCGGTTGCAGTTTTAATAACAGGAATTGGAGTTATGTTTATAGCACCATTTACAGGGCTTGCAACAATTGGTATTAGTTGTATTTTAGGAGCACTTGGAATCTTATGGACAGTTGGTGTAGTATACCTAAGTAAAAAATGTATTCCAGGTTTAGTAAGGGGATTTGTATCTTTATGCAAATCACTATTAAAAAAGGTGGTGGACTAGATTATGAAATGGTGGGCAAAATTAAGTTTAATTTTATTTATTCTTGGTCTGATATTAACTGTAATAGGGTTTAGTCTAGGAGGAAGTACAATAGAGATATTTCGTTTAAATGGTGAGGAAAGTACTTTAGAAGAAGAGTATGAAATTGATGAAATTAAATCATTAGATTTGGAAATAGGAGCAGCTAAAGTTGAAGTAAGAGAAGGAACAGGATTTAGAATTAAGGCACAAGGAACTTTTGAAAATCGTTTTTCTTCTAAAGTAGAAGATGGTACTTGGAAAATAAAAAATAAAGGAATTACAAGTAATTTTTTTGCATTGGGAAATCAAGAAGTTACAATTTTAATTGAAATTCCAAAAGATATGAAATTTGAAAATTTAAAATTAGATATTGGAGCAGGAGAATTACAAGCAGATAAATTAATGGCACAAAATTCTAAAATAGAAGTTAGGGCAGGAAATTTAAAGATGAAAGAATTTGTAACAGATAGAATTGATTTAAATTGTGGCGTTGGAAATGTGGAGATTGCTGGAGACATTAAACAAGGTGGAAAAGTAGAGTGTGGAATTGGTAATGTAATGATTCAATTAGTAAAGTCACAAGAAAATTATAACTACAAAGTGGAAGTTGGAATTGGAAAAGTAAGACTAGGAGACGATTCTTATTCAGGTCTTGGAAATGAAAGAAGAATTAATTCAAATCCAACACAAAACTATTTTGATCTAAGCTGTGGGGTTGGAAAAGTGGAAATTAAATTTGACAAATAAAGGAGGAAAGAAAAATGGAAGGAAAAAAATTATATAAATCAAAGGCAAATCGTATGTTATGTGGTGTATGTGGAGGAATAGGAGAATTCTTTAACATTGACCCATCTATTATTCGTGTGTTATGGATTATATTTGGTTTAGCAGGGGGAAGCGGAATTATAGCATATATTTTAGTTGCAATTATTCTACCAGAAGAACATTAATTAAGAAAATATAGTAAAAAATGAGAGCAGAAATAACCAAATTTCTATGAAGTGAACCCCAAAAAGTTCACAAGAAAAAAACACGAATCTGAGAAGAAGTAAATATTTCTACTTCTTCTTATTTTTTATTCTTTTTGTATTATAAAATTCTATCCAATTTTCAACTAAAGCTATATATTCTTGTAAAGATGTGATATCATTATTGTACAAAGTTTCTTTCTTCAAGATACTATGGAAAGATTCCATTGGTGAGTCATCTATTGGTGTACCTTTTCTCGACATTGAAATCTGTATACCTCTTGACTCACATATGGCTTTGTATTCAAAAGATGTATATTGGAAACATTGATCACTATGAATGATTAATCCTTTTACATCTTTTCTTTTTGCTATAGCTTGATTTAGGGTATCTATTACTAATGCAATGTTATTAAATTTAGATATTTGGTATGCAACTACCTTTCTGTCATATAAATCCAGAATAGTTGATAAATAAGCTCTTTTTTGCTTGAAAATTAAATAAGTTATATCTGTAGTCCAAATCTTGTTTACTTTATCTACATTAAATTTTCTATTTACTAGATGGGGCTTTACATTTTCTTCTATTCTTTTATATGATTGATTTTGTTTCCTCCTTGCATACTTTGGCTTTAATCCATATTTATTCATTATTCTTAATATCTTCTTATGATTAAATGTTACACCATATTTAATCTTTAAACCTTCTTCAATCCTTCGATATCCATATGTACATTTTGATTCTTCAAATATTTCTTTAATAATTAAATAGTCATAGTAATCTTTATCTTCAGCATTTTTATATTTGTAATATGTTCGTTTACTTATATCTAAAACAGCACACATATTTGAGAGTTTATATTCATTAATGTACAAATTAATAAAAGTTACTTTTTCCCTCGTTGTGCCTTTAGGAAGGCTTGGTATTTTTTTAATATTTCATATCTTTCTTTATAGTCTATTTCTGATTCTTTTTTTCTTCCTCTAGTATGATTAATATCATTATCTAAATTGCCTTGTCTCTTGTATTTAGAAATCCAAGTATCTATTGTATAACTTGAAATATTATATTTCTTTCCTAAAGATATACTTCCACCATTTCCTTGAAGATATTCTGCTAAGACTTTATTTTTGAATTCATTTGAATAATGTTTTCCCATAAAAATAACACCTCACTTTCGTTTGGTGTTATTTTAACATATTATCGTGTTTTTTTCTTGTGAACTTTTTGGGGTTCACTTCACTACTCTCATTTTTTTCTCAAATAGAGGTCACCTTTAATGACATAAAAGAGAAAATCTGATTCAAAAGAAGCATTTAAAATATTAAGCATCTCTTTTGAAAGATAGAGCCGTCCTCGATCACAAGAAACGATGGCAATCATAGGAGATTCCTCTAAATTAGAAGGATTTTTAATAATAACTGACTGCTCTATTTCTGATAAAAAGATTCCGACTCTTTGGGAAAATTGGATTTGGCAATAAACGGCTAGATCTTTAGGAACCAAAAGCCGATGTTGTTTATCTAATTTTGCCATATGTACTCCTCCTTATAGGATGAATAACAATATTATACCATAAAATCAACATAATATCAAACAAGAGATGAATTTTGATAGTGTCAATTTTTTTTCGGGGAAATTTATTAAAAAATTTTATACCCCCAAAATTGCTCTATAACTAAGCTGTATTAAACAGCCTTTTTATATTCTAATATTTGTTTGAAAAATTTTCTTTGTTCTGTTGTTCCAAATTCCATTACTGGTATTGTTCCAACTTT
>JAETTH010000134.1 GCA_021769225.1 Erysipelotrichaceae bacterium | reverse complement strand
GCAATACTTGAAAAACTCGGAAACAAATTAGCAATGAATTTATTTAATGAAATAATTTTATTTTATAAATTTCCCTATTTCGATGGTATAAATTATAACTTTTATTCTTTTATGGAAGATAACGATATAAACGTTCAGGATAGAAAAAATTACACAGATGCAATTGATAATATATTGAAGAGCTGTAAAAATCACAAGACTGATGAGTTTTTAAAGAATTATTTTATATTCGAAGATATCTTACTGGAAGACATACAAAAATATATCAAATATCCAAATGATAAATCAAAAATATCTAATGAACAAATACCTTTCATATGGAATATATATAGAGACAGACCGCAAAAATGCTATTCAGTCGCAGAAAAGATAATAGGAGAAATTTTTTATGGAACTTATAAAATAAATTCCTATTTACCTTCATTTAAAAAAATGGAAGAAAAATATAACGTTTCTTTTAGTACAATAAGAAGAACGATTAACCTTTTAGGTACATTAGGTATAGTTAAAACTATTCCGAGAAAAGGCACAAAGGTAAGTATAGAAAATATAGATTTAGATAATTTTAATAATAAGGTTATAAACAAAAATATCAAATTGGGCTACGAAAGTTTGGAAATTTTAAAATTAAACGCATTGGAAATGAACGAGCTGATTTTTTCAAAATTTTCAAATGATGATTTTGATAATATAAAGAAAAAAATAATCTCTTTAGATAATAAAAAATCACTCGATATAATATTTGCTTATTTATCCTCTATTATATTATTTTCGAAATCAAAATTTATTAAAATGGTTTATACACGTTATTTTGCTTTGATTCTGTGGCTTTATCCAATTAATATCATATATGAGGAAAAAGAAACAATCGATATAAACCATATATTAAAAATACTGGATAAAAGAGATTCAAATGCTTTTTCAAATATAATGGTAAAGATTTTAGAAAATGTACAAGATATAGCAAAATCAGTCCTACAAAAAAAAGAGTAAATTATACTCTTTTTTTATTTTCATTTATTACTTCAACTTCTTCAATGAACATCAATACAAATACTGCTATAAGTCCTATCAAAGCAAACAGAACAGCTTTAACAAAATAGATATGAGTCAATATACTTCCAATCAATGCTCCGACTATAAAAAATAATATTATTCCATAATACTGCAAACTATTTTTAAGTATTCGTTTATCTTTTGTTTGCTTATAGTTATATAAGTGTTCCGTAGCACTTCTCAAATTTCCGGTACACATAGTAGTTGCGTAAGCATTTCCGTTGACTTTCCTAAAGCTTTCAACCTGAAGCGAGCATACGAAAGATATCAATATATTGCTCAGCATATCAAATCTTCCTGAAGGTATAAAACCTACTATGAGAAGCGCAATGATTTCTATTATTATTACAATTTGTCTCCAGTGAATGTTTTCATTATATTTATGTCTTTTTTTAATCATCTCCGCCCCTATGATACCTACAAAAAATGCAAGAATGGGAAGCAGATAAAAAGCCGCTTCTTTAAATTCTCCTTCTGCAAAATTCACTCCGAGAAGTACGATATTCCCGGTTTGAGCATTTGCAAATACT
>JAETTH010000133.1 GCA_021769225.1 Erysipelotrichaceae bacterium | reverse complement strand
CAAAAATATTAAATATAAATGCTCGTTATAAACGGGCATTTAAAAAACATTATACTACTCAATAAATAAGTATAGAGCTTATTTATTTAAAAGCTAATAATTATCCTCATTTAGATATAATATATTAATATATATCTGAAATGAGAGGTAAGATACTTGTATAGTGAGTATTATATTGCTGATCGCATTGTTCAATTGTGCGAAAAACAGAATATCACAAAATATCAACTGGCTAAACGTAGTGGATTGTCGGAATCATCTATTTCAAATCTATTGAATCGGCACAGCGATCCACGTTTTACAACATTGTGTAGAATATGTGATGGGTTCGGGATTACCATAGCACAGTTCTTTTTACCTGATGGAGAAAAATTTGATTTGACTTTTGAACAAAAATATATTTTAGACATTTGGGAAAGTTTTAATGATGAAGAAAAACGATTAGTAAATGCATATATTGATGGTATAAAAAAGAGAACACAGCCTTGAATTGAGGCTGTTTTTTTATGAAAATTATGGATATATAAAGTTGTATTATATAATATAATGCAGATTGCAAAGAAATAATGGAAACTATAAAACCATCAATAAGAAGAGTAAATATTTGAGCCTTTATTTTTAGTATATGATTTTTAAAATTGAAATAAAGTAATATGTTTGCATTGTATTACTTGTCTACTAAGAGGAATTATATAATTTAATATGGCTGTTCTATATTTTAGGGAGAATATTATATCTGGAAAAAACTAACTTAAGGAACAGATATGGTAAGTGTATACAAGGATTAGAATTTTCTTGATATTGCAGTGTTTATAAAAAAGTCTTATAAAAGTGAAATTATTTAATTACAACTTTATCTAATATATATAATGCTTACTCGAGTGGCTGTAATTTTAGACATGGAAAAGGAGATTTAAAATGTATATGTTTAATAATGTTGTTAAAAAGAAAGTAATTACCATATTATTGTGTTTATGTCTGGTGATTCCAGTCTTACAAGCTTTTAATGTGTGTTATACGCCATCTGTTTGTTATGCGGCAACATATTCTCAAGAAGTGAAATTTTCATATAAAGTAGGTTATGGTGTTGATGGCAGAAGTAATGCAAGATTTCATTATTTAAAGGCAGGAAAACCAAAACTGAAATTAACTACATTAAAAGGAGCAAGTTCTAGTTCACCAGTAAAAATAAGTATATATTCAGGTGATACTTATTATGCAACAGTATCTGCACCTAAAACAGGAACTTATCAGTTTTCTAAAAGTTTATCAAAAGGGAAATATTGGTTAAAAATTAAAGGCGGAAATGGATATAAAGGATGGATTACTGGCTCAGGAACAATTACGCCAGTATATAAGTAGCAAGGAGCATGTATGGCATATTCATTAGATACAAAAATTGTTTTACCATTAGGTTTATTGCTATTAATAATAATATACGTATTATATTATTTTACTAATAGAAAAAAGCAAAATAGTTATGAAATTGTAAAACAAAACAGAATAGGGAGAATCCCAAAGATTGTGTAAACCTCCAAACTGATGTAAGATGAAATTACTCAGTATGGAGGTTTTTAACATGGCAAGAAAAAAGGATACGCCACAAAAAGCAATGATGAGA
>JAETTH010000023.1 GCA_021769225.1 Erysipelotrichaceae bacterium | reverse complement strand
CACTAATTTAATCACTTTTTCAATATATTGACATCAAAAAAACGCCTATTTTTAGATATTAATCTTACAATAGACGTTAGTTTTACAAACTATATCTTACTTTTACAATTTACCATATTTGAACTTTATGTAAAACTATGCTATAATAATAGACGAATAGCTACATGCTAAATAATAAAAAAGGATGGTTAAAACATGGAAAAGACAACTGAAAAGGCAGCTTTGAACAATTCTGAAAAAGCTGTACCTTTGACACCCGAAAAAGTTGTACCTTTGACACCCAAAAAAGTTGTACCTTTGACACCCAAAAAAGCTGCACCTTTGACACCAAAAAAAGCTAACACTACACCAGCATCAGAAGTTCCATTAGTTATTTGTGAGGATAAAAGCTTTCGGCTTAACTTCTTAGTCTCTAAGAAGTCCTCAAAGGATATTGATAAACTTGTTACAGAAATACTAAATCACAGAATAACAAACCCCAACAGCATTATGCAATATGACTTAAAAACTAAGAGATTATCTCTATCTGGAGAGCCTCCTATTGTGTTACCTTTTGTTAATTCAGAAAAAAAGGATCGGCAGAATTTACAAAGAGGCGCTTCATTCTTCAACTTTGCCAGCACTCTTTGTCGATATTTTTCAGCAATCAGTACCACTTTAGATGATGCCTGTTTTCTTACTTTTACGTTTTCTCCCACACCTAAGATTTATACCATAATTCATTCTTTTTACTTTGACTCTATTCAAAATATGGAAACTAGGAGCTAACCTTTTTCAAAGCCATATCTTAACTAAGATATGGCTTTGTTTATTGATAGTTATTGTAAATTTTTGTAATTTATTTCATAAAAAATTTGACAAATTCTTACTTTTTTGTTATAATTAAAGTACACTTAGCGTAAGCTAAGAAAATATTTTTATTAAGGAGTTACACCAATGCCTAAGAGAAAAATCGTTACCACTCAAGCAGAGCTGAACACCCTTCCTGAAGAAATGCGTGCAGACATCTTGGAATTGTCGGATCCCTGCAGATTCGGCGATGTGACGTATGTCACGATTTCGGTTCCTGAAAACCAAGGAGGCTTGTTCGCTCGCAAGCTTGGATCGGCAGCGGCATAAACTCCACCTCCCCACCTTATCATTAAGGTGGGGAGGTTCTTTTTTATTTAAAACAGAGCAATTCTTTCATTACTATTTTTCTATGTCTATCTCATTTATTTTATTTTCCTTTTTACTTCCATATAGTTTATTATATATTTACACAAACAACTTGCTAGCTGATAAATTGCAATGACTGTAATAATAAGAATAAAAATTGGTACAATCATCTGTTTTGTTATCATAATTGAAAATAGTTCATTAAATAATGATATTCCTATAAAAAATAACAATAACATAGAAACAAGCAAAGCTCCTCTATATAAATTAAATGGCTTTGACAATTTCCATAATAACATAAATCCTGTCATTGCAGTTGAAATCATACACAAACTTACATATTCTCCGGTTTGAAAATTCACAAACTTTACTTAGAATGATAGATAAGATAATACCCATTACAACTGTTATAGAAGCTGGCATTGATCTACTAATTACATTGATTAAAAAATGACCTTTAATTCTTTCCTTATTCGGCTCTAATGCTAATGCAAAAGAAGGAATTCCTATTGTTACAACACTAATTAAGCTAAGCTGAATTGGCATAAATGGATATGGCCAACTAATAAAAACAAATAAAATAGCGAGAATTGTTGCATACATTGTTTTAGCCAAAAATAAACTAGCTGATCTCTCAATATTATTAATTGTTTTCCTACCTTCTGCAACAATCTTTGGCATGGCTTCAAAGTTAGAATCTAATAACACTAATTCAGAAACATTACGAGCAGCATCACTTCCACTTGCCATTGCAATACTACAGTCCGCTTCTTTTAATGCTAATACATCATTTACCCCATCACCTGTCATAGCAATTGTATGCCCCATGTTTTTTAAGGCTACTACTAAATCTTTTTTCTGAGTTGGGGTTACTCGCCCAAAGATAGTATATTTTTGTACAATCTCTTCTAAATTTTCATTTTGCCCTAGTTTTGTCATATCTATATAATCATCATAATGATCCAATCCTGCATGTTTTGCAATTTTAGAAACAGTTAAAGGATTATCCCCTGAAATAATCTTTAGACAAACTCCCTGCTCTTTAAAATATTCTAATGTAGTTTTAGCTTCATCTCGAATTTTATCAAGAATTAAAATGAAACCAATTACCTCCAGATTTTTAGGTAATTCTTTTTCTTCAAAATTTTCCTTTGAAATAGCTAATACTAAAAGTCGATAATCACAAGAGTACTTCTCTATCATTTGACTATACTCTCCTACTTTTTCCTTTAGCACAAATTCAGGAGCTCCCATAACTAAGCTTCCTATTCCTTCAAATGAAATACCTGACCATTTCTTTTGAGAGGAAAAAGGAACTTGATTTTTCACTCTATCATTTACCTCTTTTTTGAATCTTTCTCGAATTGCTTCAATGGTACTATTATGATCAGAAGAATATTGTGCAAGCGCAGACAACATTATTTCCATTTTTTCTTTTTCTACTGAAATTGGAATAATATCTTTTACCTCCATTTTCCCTTCTGTAATTGTACCAGTTTTATCTAAGCAAAGAGTATCGACCCTTGCTAAAGTTTCAATACAATATAACTCTTGCACTAATACTTTATTTCTAGATAAACGAATAACACTAACAGCTAAAACTGTACTAGTTAATAGAATTAATCCTTCTGGAATCATCCCAATCATAGCAGCTACGCTACTTACTACAGACATCTTCAAATTTCCATCATTTATTTGCATCTGATGAAAAAATAGAATTAGACCAAGAGGAATAATCACAATAGAAACAGTTTTTACAATTTGATTTAAAGACTTCATTATCTCAGAATTAACTTTTTTTATATATTTTGCTCCACTTGAAATCTTATATGTATAATTTTCTTCTCCTATATGTTCTACTTTAGAAATACAAGAACCACTAACAATAAAACTTCCAGAAAGAAGTAAATCCCCTTCTTTTTTAGAAATCAAATTAGATTCTCCAGTAATAAAAGATTCATTAACCTCTACTTCTCCTTCTAAAATAGTACAATCTGTTACAATTTGATTTCCTGTTTGAAATTTTAACACATCATCTAATACAATTTCATTTATCTCAACTTGTTTTTGCTCGCCATCACGAATAGCTTTTACTTTCGTTTGCGATACGATGGATAATCGATCAACAATTCTTTTGGAATGAATTTCTTGAATTGTACTAATTAACGTATTAAGAATAATAATCAAAATAAATAACACATTTTTATAAGATCCAACCGCCAAAACTGCAATTGCCAATAATAAATTCATTAAATTAAATAAAGTACAAGTATTTTCTACAATAATTCGCTTAATACTTTTGGTAGGAACCGAAGTATCATAATTAACTAACCCTTGTTCTTTTCTGTTGTCTATCTGCTCTTGTGTTAATCCTATTTTCTTATCTGGATAATATCGAATTACTTCTTGTTTTTCTCTTTGTTCTTTTTGATTTCTTTTTTTCATTTAATTTTCTCCTATATTAGAGTTAAATTATATCACTCCGTATTTTATAGATCAAATTAAAGTTTTATTAAGATTTCTAAATGCAAAAAAAGATACCATAACGGTATCTTTCTTGTATTTATTTATTATTCTGCTGATTCTGAAGTCTCTTCAGTTTCTGGAGCCTCATAAGCCTCTAATATAGCTTTTTGAATCTTCTCTCTTGTCTCAGCATTGATTGGATGAGCTATATCCTTGAATTCTCCGTTTGGAGTTTTTCTGCTTGGCATAGCAATAAATAATCCATTTTGACTTTCGATAACTTTAATATCATGTACTACGAATTCATTATCGAATGTTACAGAAGCAACAGCTTTCATTCTGTTTTCTGAATTTACTTTTCTTAAACGTACATCTGTTATTTGCATTTTGTGCACCTGCCTTCCAAAGTTTTTAAATAATAATTGCGTATAAAGTATATTCTTACTATATACAATTATATTATTCGCCAAAAAAACTTTTTTTCCTTCTATTTTTTTACAAATCCTAAAAAATCTTTTTTTAATTAATCGTATAGCATTCACTATTTTTATTTATACTACATAAGATAAGGAAAAAAACTGTTTATATATTGAAATATAGGTAATAAAAGTGTATAATTTATACGATTAAAAAGATATTCAAAAGAATTTGATAGAATAAAGGGGTGGCTTACATTGCCAAACATAGATAATTTAAGAAAATATAACCATATACATATGAGAGGAATTGGCGGAGTTAGTATGAGTGGGATTGCTGAAATTCTACATAACTGGGGATTTACTGTAACTGGCTCTGATGATAATGCTTCTGAAAATACAGATAAACTACTTAAAACTGGAATACCCGTTGTGATTGGTTATGATTTTGAAGGATTAAAAAATAGTGATGTTTTAGTCTATACGGCAGCTATGCATTCAGATGACCCAGAACTTGTAAAAGCAAGACAATTAAATATTCCTCTAATTGAAAGAGCTGATTTCTTAGGAGAAATTACGAAATGCTATAAAAATACGATTGCTGTTTCAGGAACACATGGAAAAACAACAACAACTTCCATGATTTCACTATGTTTCTTAGAAGCCTTTAAAGATCCAAGTATCCAAGTTGGTGCTATTTTAAGACAAATTGATGGAAATTATCGTGTAGGAAACAGTGACTATTTTATTATTGAAGCTTGTGAATATGTTGAAAGCTTTTTAAAATTCCATCCGAAATCAGAGATTGTTTTAAATATTGATAATGATCACCTAGATTATTTTAAAACTTTTGATAATATTAAAAGTGCCTTTGCTAAATATGCAAAACTATTACCCGAAGAAGGACTTCTTGTTGTTAATGGAGATGACCCTAATTGTGTAGAATTAAAAAGATTTACTTTAGCTAAATTTGTTACTTATGGTATAGAAAACCAACATGCTAATTTTGTTGCAAGAAATATTACTTTTGATGACGAAGGTTTTGCTAGCTTTGATGTTTATTACAATAATAACTTTTATAAAACAATTAAACTATCCGTTGCTGGTAAACACAATGTATACAATGCACTTGCTTGTATTGCCCTATGTCATGAATACGGTATTTCAAAAGAAGATATGAAAGTTGCTTTAGCTAAGTTTACTGGAGCTCATCGTAGATTAGAATTATTGGGTAATTTTAATAATATTAAAGTATATGATGACTATGGCCATCATCCAACTGAAATT
This sequence comes from Erysipelotrichaceae bacterium, assembly GCA_021769225.1. Lineage (GTDB taxonomy): Bacteria > Bacillota > Clostridia > TANB77 > CAG-508 > JAETTH01. The sequence goes on along the minus strand of JAETTH010000023.1, from coordinate 23,641 downwards.
ATTGCAACTGCAAATGCAATAAAAAATAAACATTATCATGAGTCTTGGGTTGTTTTTCAACCTCATACTTATAGTAGAACCAAAAAACTATTAAATGACTTTGCAAATGCATTAACTAATTTTGATCACATTATTGTGACTGATATCTATGCGGCAAGAGAATCAAATACTTATGGAGTTTCGTCTAAGGACCTAGTAGAGCAAGTTTGTCAGTTAGGGAAAAATGCTAAATATATTTCTGATTTTGATGAGATTGTTTCTTACTTAAAACAAAATGCAAAACAAAATGACATTATTCTAACACTAGGAGCAGGAACAGTAACTAATATCGGTCCTATGTTATTAAAAGAATAAATCATAAAATAATAAAAGAAAAAAGATAATAAGCACATGTTTGAAGTGCACCCCAAAAGTTAGACAAAAAGTTTAACATTTTGGAGGTGTATTTTTAATGATTATAATCTTGTTCACTCAAAGTAGGATAAGCAAGCTCTTGCCCCTTTTCAGCTATTTTCACATTTTCTTTATGATCTTTGAAAAAAGAATCAGCACCTTTTAGAAAATAACGATATTTCTCCTCATCTGGTAAACTAATTGATGTATTTGATCTGATAATTGGATCATCCCATGTGACATCAACAGCATACCACTTATTCTCAATTTGTACATAATTCCAAGAATGACTTTCTTGATTTCCTTGTTTATCTGTTCCATATCCATATACTAAAATACATGGAATTTCAAGACTATCTACTAGATATTTAAACGCTTTTGCATATCCCTCACATACTACATTTTTTTGAATTAATGCACCATAGATATTGTTATTATTTAATCTTTCTAGTGTTTCATCATATTCTAAGTTGGTAATTAATAAATCATGAATCTTTAATACTTGCTCTTCTTTTGGTAAGTCTTTAATTAAAGTAAATATTTGCTTCTTTAGAGCCTCTGTCTGCTCTAAATATTGATTAACTTGTGTTTTACTACTAAAGCCTTCTGAAAAATAGGTAGTTCCTTCTTTTGGTGACATATATACATAATATTTTACTTGTTGTCCTAATGTAGTTGTTTGAATATTTAAATAAATCTTAGATACATCTATATAAAAAATATCTGGTCTGTCAATCATAATCATATTCCATGCAGACTGAAATGCTTCTTTTAGTTTTTCTTCTCCATTTTCAGTGTATAAAACATTACTAATTTCATCTCCTAGGACAAGAGTATAGGTACCACTTTTTATATTTTCTAGGTTTGCTTCAATTAAATCATAAATCTTTTTTCCGTATGTATCTAATTGCCTATAATAAAAGGTATATACATGATTAGAATAGTTAACATCTCCGCTTTTCCCCATTATCAAATGGATTGGATATAATTTCATTTGTAACTTCTATCTGATTATTTCCGTCTATGTTTCCTATTTGTGTATTATTCATAACAGCCATATTTTGCTCTACAATTTCATTCATAGGCTCTGGATTATTAGCAATTGTTCTACTTTCTAAGTTATATATATAATAAGCAAGAAAACCAACTCCTACGATAACCAAGAAAACAACAATCACTAAAACCATAGTTATAAAATGATATTTTTTCTCATTCATTTTTTCATCTTTCCTTTTGTATTTGATAATTTTATTATATCATTTTGTTATTTAATTGAAAAGAGAAAACCATAAGTTTTCTCTTTTACTCAATTTTTTCTTTTAGATTTCTATTCTACTGATTTAATTTGTTTTAACATTAAGTCAGCAAATACTCCATACCCTCTTGTTGGATCACTAACAAGCACATGAGTTACTGCTCCTATAAATTTTCCTCCTTGTAAAATAGGGCTTCCACTCATTCCTTGAATAATTCCTCCTGTTAGTTCTAAAAGTTTTGGATCTGTTATTTTAATTTCCATACTTTTATTATTATAGTTATTATTGGTATAAACCTTTGTAATCTCAATTTCATATTCTTGTGGTTTACTGTTTTGTATAGCGCATAGAATTGTAGCCTTTCCTACTTTTACTTCTTCACGAATTGCTACATCCATTGCTTTTGACTTATCGATTTCTAAGTAAGCTTTATTTTTCAAAGTACCATAAATTCCAAAAGCTGTATTTTTATAAACTTCGCCTATTGTTTTTCCATCTTCTATTGTACTTTTTATTTCACCTGGCTTTCCTTTCTCTCCTTTTGTAATGGATAATAAATTCGTCGTTACTACTTCTCCTTTTGAAATATTTATTAACTGCTGTGTATCAATATCCATAATTCCATGCCCTAAAGCGGCAAATGTCTGTGTTTCTGGCTCATAAAAAGTAACAGTTCCAACTCCAGCTGCTGCATCTCTTACCCATAATCCTAGTTTATATTCGTTTTCTGTTGTTTTTGTTGGGGTGATATTAGTTTCTAATTGATTACTATCTCTAACATAAGTTATTTTTAAACTCTTTCCCTGTGAGCTATTAACACATTCAATCAAATCTGTTGTACAAGTAATTTTCTTTTCATTAATGTCAGTAATCATATCCCCTTCTTCAATTCCTGAATTTTCATATGGTTTATATTTTTTATTATCTTCTCCCTCAATTTCACTCATTCCAACTACTAAGACGCCATTTGTATAGAGTTTTAATCCAACAGTATTTCCAACTGGAATTACTGTTGATTTTGGTATAACATTAACAGTGATATCTTTTAAAGGAAATTGACCAAATAAATTAAGGCTTAACTTAATTTGCCCCGATATATTTTCATTTTCTGCACCATTTGATACTTGAATTGCTTTAAAACGATTTAATGAATTTAAATTTGGATTACTACTGCTAATTTGTTTTATTTCTAGACCTGGTAGTAAGCTAATATTTAAAGTTTCATGGCTAAATATTAAAAAATTTTCTGGAAATAATGTTATATTAGAGATATATAGAAATATGAGAAGTAAAAAAATTAATATAAAAGTTATTTTAAAAAATCGAGCTCTTTTCACGTTTTTCAATCCTATCTTTTTTATTTTCTTTTTATAGGATAACCATTTTTTTATTTCTAATTCGATTTTATTTCTAATTTAATCTCTATTTTAATATTTTAATTTCTTATAAACTATCTTTCCCCAAACAAAAATGAGTAAATATAAAATTTACTCATTTTGTTTTATTCATTATGGACGATTTACTCTTGTCGTTCCTTCAAACCATCCAATATTATTATTACACCAATTAATATCTGGTTCTCTTCCAGCTCCAAAGTCTGCAGTTAAGTCAATTACCACAATATTAGTTACCCATGTTATTTGTCCTACGTGCGGTAAGTTCTGTCCTACACTTAATGTTTGATATCCAGTTGTTCCTGCTGTAACTAAGTTAGATTGTGTTGACCAAGGCCCTGGATTTCCACTACCATCACTAAGTCCTGTAACTCCAAATTGAATTCCTGCAAATTGTAAGTATGGCTGATAGGATAGTCTTGAATCAACTGTTGTCTTTCCAGATGCTTTAATATAATATTTATGTCCTGCTACTAAATAAATATTTTGTTTTGCAGTTGAGTTTGCAATTGCGTAGGATGTTCTTACCATTTTGCTTGAGCCCCATCCTATATCATTTCCAACAACTGTATATTCACGTGGATCACCACTCATTGTCCATCCATTTGTTCCATTTTCAAATCCACTGTTGGTTACTAAGTTTCGAATCGTTGCTTTTGTATCTTTTGTTGATATTGTAATATCATTTGACCATTTTTCATTTCCTGCATTATCATATGCTGTCATTCTTACTGTATATGCTGTTCCTTCTGAAAGTCCAGTAAATGTATGACTTGTTGCTGTTGTTCTTCCTGTCCAACCAGAACTACTAATCCAGTAATGGTATCCAGAAATTCCACTATGATTGTCACTTGTGCTTCCTCTAATTGTAATTGATGTTTCTGTACTACTTGCTGATGCTGTGTATGCATTTGGTGCAACTTTATCTACATAAATGTTATAGTCTTTTGTTAGTGTATTTGTTCCATCTGTTGTTGTTACTCTTAGTTTCGTTACACCTGTTGTTGAAATAATAGTTTGATTTGTGGTTGTTCCAACTCCTTGTGCTGAACCTGAGATTGATGCATATGTGCTTGTTCCTCCTGAACCTTGATTTAATGTTACATATACATTTTTATTAACCCAGCCACCACCATATCCTGTACCATCGGAATATCTTAAGTTTAAAGTACCCACTGTTAATTGTTTTGTTTTAATTGTAGTTTCTCCAGATTCTGTATATCCATTTCCAACATTGTCTTTTGCTCTTGTCTTAACAACATAGCTTGTATTATGTGCTAGTCCTATAAAGTTGTTGCTTGATTGCCAGCTACTCCATACTCCATTTTTCTTAATTGCATACTGAATGGTAGTTGTATTAATTCCACTATCACTATCTGTTTGTCTAGACGTTACTGTAACCGTATTAGTTGTACTAGTTGCACTTGGTGCTTCATTATTTGGTGCCTTTTTATCAATTCTTACTAGAGTACTAGTATCCTGATTTACAATGGATTCATTTCCTGCATTGTTAATAACTTTAAAGTAAATTCTTTGGTTCATATGTTCATCCCAAATTTTTGTTGCTGCATTTCCAGTGACTGTTCCCATCGAAATCCAAGAAGATGTTCCTCCAATATTATATTGGATATCTTTAATTCCAGAAACATCTCTGTTTGCCTGTACTTTAACTGTTACTGCTCCATTTACCCATTCTTCATTACTTGAATTTTCAATATATAAGATGCTAGGTCTTGTTTTATTGATTTTTACCCAAGTTTTTGATATTGGAGATACGTTTCCAGCTTTATCAATCGCTCTGAAATATACTTCACTGTTATATTCTTCTGGGAATGGAATTGTTACTTTATTGGTAACATCTGTCCATGTTTCATCTCCTACTTTTCTATACTGATAAGTTTGAATTCCACTTAGACCTTCAACTCCATCTAATATGTCTTTTGCATAAAGAGTAATTGGAATATCTTCATGTGCCCAGTTTGTATTTGCCTCACTTGGCTCTTTTGTAGGATCGATAATCGTTGGATTTGTGATAATTGGCGCTTCTGGTGCAACTTTATCTATATTGGTAATGTTCATTGTTTCCATAATGATAGTATTATAGACTCTTACCTCTACTTGAATTGGATTTCCTTCACTATCAATTTCTGTTACTGTTTCAACTTCATCTGTTGGTTCACCAAGCATTGCATACACTGTTGTATTTTCTGAAACACTTACTCCAGATTCTATATATTCTTTCCAAACGTTACTGTCTTTTGTTCTCCATAATTTACTAAAGTTTGTACCTTCTGGATATTTTATACTAACTGCAACATCTCTATTTGTCCAAGTTGTTGGCATAATTTCAATTTTAATTCCTTCAATTGGACTTGCCTTGACTTCTTTTTTAGTGATGGTTTCATTTCCTGCATAGTCAATAGCTTTCATTTTTAAACTATATACTTTATTGCGGTCAAGACCTTCTGCTAAATAGGTTGTTGATGGTGTTATAGCACTCCATGTAGTTCCTCCATCAATACTATATTGATATCCTTTTATTCCCGCTGTATCGATAGCTGCTTGAGGTGATGCTTTATCAAAAGTCCATCCTTTTATTTCAATTGCATCTCTTTTTGGATTATATTGTAGTTCGAAATCTACTGGTGCTACATTATCAACATTTGCCACTGTATAGGTTGTTAAGTAAGATTCACTTGTACCATCATAATATCTTGCATAAATTGTAGTATTTTCTGTAATTAGTAATTCTTTTACTTTTGTTTCAGATACTTGCCAATCTCCAAGCCCTACTTTATATTGATATTTGTTGCTATTATTACTTCCTGTATCACCATATTGAATGGTTATTTTAATAGGTCCTCTTGCTACACCATTGATAGCAGATCCTTCTGTTGTGTTTCTTGGTGTTGTAACATCTGCAGTAATCTTAATTAATGCTGCTTCTGGTACTTGTGTTTTTAGTTCTAGTGTTGTTACCTTTCCTAATGTATCATATAGATAAACATGTGTATTATATTCTCCCCACTCACCATTATGGTCTGTCACATTAACTCTGTAATACCATGTTCCATTTCCATCAATTTCTTTTCCACTTGCTGCAATACTGTTTTCCCAATCTGGCTGAATATCATCTTGTCCATTTGCTGTAGTCCATGTTGGGAATTGAATTTTCTCAATTCCTGCTGGATCTTTTACTTCATATAGGTATACATCATATCCTGATGCTGTTACGTTTTTGATTTCTGCTTTTGTTAGAGTTGGTCCTTGTGTATTTCGCTTAATGCTAACCATCTCAGAACTTGCTCCATCATTTCCTGCTAAGTCAACTGCTCTAATTCTTAGTTCATAGTTTACATCTTTTATAATTCTGATTTGAGAAACAGCTCCTCTAGATGTCTTTTTCTCTACTATATACCAATCTGTATCAGATGTGATATCATACCATGATCTGCCTCCATCTATACTGTATTGGTATAACATGATTCCACTGTTAACTTGGCTTTCTCCTTCACTTAGTCTATCTTGTGCATCAAAGCTTAAAGTAATATCTCCTTGTGTCCATGTTCCTGCTTGGTAACCATTTGTATTAATATTGGTTGCATCTGGTGCTTCATTATCTACATTGCTAATCGTTAATGGTCCCCAAACTTGTGTATTTTGTCCCCCATCATTATATCTTGCAAATACTGGTTGATTCTTATCTATTTCTACTACTACTTGGTCGCTATATGCCCTTTGCCAATTTTGAGTATCTCCAATACTATATTCATAATAGTATCCATCTTTTTGTCCATATTTAATGGTTACTTTAATTTTTCCTGTTTCAATTCCATGTTGTGGTGTTACTTTTTTGGTATTTCTTGGTGTCGTAACATCTGCTACCATGGTAATCTGATTTGGTGTAATTGCTAATGTTTTTACTGTCATGCTTGCTTCAATTGATTCATTTCCTGCAAAATCTACTGCTTTTACTGATACAATGTAGGTTGTATCTGCTTTTAGATCATACCAAGTATGAGTTGTTTCACTTGAAATTTCTGTCCAAGTTTTTCCACCATCAATACTATATCGATATCCTGTAATTCCACTTCCTGTATCCATACCGTTTTTAGCAATAACAGTTAATGTATTGGTTGAATTTACTGTAACTGGATAAGTATCTGGAATTTTATTATCAACATCAATTTCTACGGTTGGTGGTATTTTATCAATATTACTAATTTCTTGTCTTGTATCATCATCTTGATCTTGTTTTGGTCTTACAATAATCGTTGTGTTTTCATCAATAATGATTTCATGTTCTCCTGGTGGTATATCTTGTGGATCTTTATCCCCGATAATAATTTCATAGTCTTGTCCATCATCTGGTACTTTAATGGTTACTTTAATTTCATCCTTTGTTGGTCTTGTTGTACTTGGTATGATTTCAGCTCCACTTGTTGGATTTAAATCAATTCCACCATCTGTAATTTCAGTTGCTTTATATAGGTTATATCTTTCACGAATTAATGCTGTCCAATATTCTGTTTTAATATTGGTATCTTTTAAGTTTTCTTCTTTTGCGACTGTACTTTTTGGTGTCACAACACAGTTATAGTCTGCTGATGCATATTGTCCATAATAGTAGGCGTTTGGACTTGATTTACTTACTGTTTGTCTTACAAAAGGTACATTTGTATATGCTTTTATTGTATGTCCTGGTTGCGTATATAAAGAAGCAAGTTCACTACACTCAATTTTATGATAATTTTCTACTAAATTTCCTTCTTCATCATAAGATTTATCAACAAAATAGAATGCATCTCCGTTAATTGTCTCTTTATTAATATCATTAGATACAATGCTATATCCATTATACATTTTTGTTTTCATTGGGATACCTTGCATAAAAGCAATCACACAAACATTATCTAAAATTTTGTCCCAATCTGTTTCCTTTAGAATTGGCATACGAAAATCATAAGTTGATCCATATGCTTCCGAACTAGTATTATAGTTTGCAATTGCTACATCTAGATTACTTTGAATAGAATAACGAATAATTGCTCTTCGATGTTCATTAAATACACTCGTTCTTTCTTCTGGATCGTTATATTGATTTACAACAAAGATGTTTTGATTTCCAATATTGTTAAAGTTTGTATTTTGCATGATATTGGTATCAACTTGCCCATCTTCTTTTACTAGTACAAGGTCATTTAATGTAATATCTTTTAAATTTTGATTAGCCCACATACTAAATTCATAAGCTTCTTTTACATAAGCAATTGCACTAGTGTCTTTTCTTTTTCCACTAATTCCACTAACCCATACTTTTTCATTGTTTCGATTTCTAAAGTATTGTTGTTTGTCTGTATCATAATATAACTTTTCTTTGTCTTGATAAATGTAAGAATAATATTTTCCTTCTGTCTCTCCTGACATTAGTAAATATTCTTGTAATTCTTCTGGTTCAATCTTAACCCCTTTATATGTAATGGTTACTCCATCTTGAATAACTGCATTTCCATCTCCATCAAGCTTTACGCCTGTTACCTCAGAAGTATTAATTAAATATCCTGATTTTGTAACATAATTACCATTAATTGTTCCATAAACTGCAATATAGTTATCTAACGTATAGTTAATTGTTAAATCATAATCTTTTCCAACATATCTTCCTGTATAGTAAATATATGGTTTTAATCCTGTCTCTAAAATAACATCTGGGCTTTTAGGATTATTGTTTTTGTATGGACTATAAATATAATAGCCATCATATAAAGTGTAAACCATTGCTGGTATAAAAGTTTTTAATACATTTTGGTCATATCCTGAAGTTTTTAAGTTATTTGCTAATGAATTAAAAAAGCTATTAATAGAAGCTTCAATATCTACTATTTTCGAGTCACTTACTGTTGAATAATTGTTATTTAATGTATTTAACTGAAATGCCTTAATTGCATCATAAGTGGAATTATACAGTTTAGCATCATAAGAGTTTTGTGTTACAATAGTATCGATATTGGCTTGAACATACATAGATAATGCAATTGAAATTGGTATCATAATAATAGCAAATATGACTGCTAAACTCTGTAATTTCATCTATTTTCTCCTCCTTCTTGTGTTTCCCTTTCTTTACTTTCTTGGTATATTTCAAAAAAAGAGGTAGATCAGTGTTTTCTGTTTTTTCAAAGAAAATGCTAATCTACCCCTTATTTTATTATTTTCTATTGCTTCCATTAACCATTACCATACCTGCATATGATGCAGCAATTTGATATGTATCATTTCCTGCTATTTGGTAGAAAAAGTTTCTTAGTAATTGAGAAATTGTTGTATTTGTATTTTTTACTGATACAGATACGATATCTCCTTCTTTTAAATAATATGGCCTAGCTGTTTTACTTGAATCTTCTGGTGCAATAATATCTAGTATTTGGGTTGTATAGATATTGTAGTATACATTTTCACCTATTTTAGTAGAATTTACTTGTGTTGTTTTCTTTCCTGGATTTTCGTCTAGTACTTGAATTTGCATTTCTACATCATAGGAATTTCCTGTTGCTGCAATGGTCTCTACAAATTTACCATAAGCATCCCCAGTTAACTTACCAGTTGATCTGATATTGTCTACAAATTCTGATGTTGCTGTTTGTACAGCAAGTTGTGAAACATCGTCTGTTCTTTCTGATACTGCCATTAATGGAAATATAAACATTAAAATTGCTGCGATAAATATTGCAAATATGGTTATTAAACTATCACTCATTTTTACCTCCTCTACTTACGATAAAGTAGATATCTTAAACATCCTTTTATTGTAATGTATATATTATAATCCTTTTCTTTTTTTGCTTTTGTAGCTGTATTAGTTCTCCATCTACATTGATGTATGCTCCTGTTGCTACAGTTGCATCATAGTCGATAACTTTTTCGCCATCCTTGTAAATGATGTTTCCATCTTTATCTTTTTTGTATACAATTTCAGATACACTATAAGTACCTAGTGTTTCTTCAAATTTTGGGTTTGTTCCCCAAAGTTTTTCAATTCCTTCATAGCGGATTGTTGTATTATTAAAGGTTATAGTGCCTCCAGAAATAAATGCATCTAAATTTGCCTTTATATCTTTTTGACCTTTTCCTCCTCCTGTCCATGGCTCTCCTCTTGAAGTTTCTTCTGTTAAGTCAAAGGATACAATTGCTTTATCCTTTTTATCTTTTCCATATCTTTCATAATCGTACCCAGAAGTCCAATTTTTATTATTTGTTGTTGTTTCATATAGATTCATGTAATTTCCATTTCTATCTTTGAACACAACTGTATAATCTTCTTTGTAGTAACGATATAAAGTTAATAGAACAGAATCTAATCCTACAATTCGATTCTTGTTTTCATTTCCATATGTATATTCTTCATAGTTTCGGTTATCTTTGCTGTATAAAACTACCTCTGATGTTGCTCTTGCTTGTGAAAAAGTAAACATGCTAATGGTTAAGGCCCCTATAAAGAACAATACAGCAAAGGCCATTTTTAAAGCTTCTACAGCATTTTCCATAAACTTTCATTCCTTTATTTTCTAGGTAGCTGAATTAATTGTAATTTTAACTTCGTTAATTAATGCGCTACTTGCATCTTTTACAAATTCTACTTTATATGTTCTTCCTGTTAATGCTTTTGTTGTAATTTTGGTAGCCTTTCCATTTGCATCTGTTGAAACTTCAATTGCTGGTGTTCCAGATGGTGTTACTTTGATTTTTCTTGAATCATCATCTGTTGATAGGTTGTTATTAACAATTTGATTTAGAAGTGCATTTACATTAGCTCCTCTTACATTATTTCCTTCATATTGATCAAATTTTGCGTTAAATGCTTGAATTTCTTCTTGTGACATATTAATTCCTTGCATTACACCTGCTGCTTGTTGGTAAATAAACATACCAAGTCCAATAATTAAAATTGCTAAAAGTATAGCTCCTGCTATAATTAATGCTTTTGATGCATTCTCCATAAAAAATTCCTCCTTATTTTTACTTTTGTTTTTTTTTATCTAACGTAGGGTTTTTCCCTATATTATTCTTTTGTTATCTATTGTTGCTCTAATTTAATGTAACTAATCTTTTGTGTAGCCTCATGGTAGTCTACTTCGATGCTTTTAAATTTGATATACCTATAATTTAGAATAAATTCCTCTACTCCATTGCTATAAATTGTTTCCATTGGAAAGGTCTTTTCTAAATCTTTAAATTTAATATCAATTTTAATTGAGTCTTTTCCATTATCTTGATAGATTCCATCTTTCATTTCAACAATATTTTTTCTGTTACTATCTACGGCTTTATTAATTAGCGTAGCAACTTCTACTCCAGTTATTTCTTTTGAAATATAACTTTCATATTGTTCATTAATTGCTTTTTTTATTTTTATATTTTCTTTATACTTAAAATAAGCAAAACTAACAGATGAAATAATTAAAACAATAATGATTAAGAACACAATAACAAATTTCTTCATATGACTACATCCTATTTAAAATTATAGCATTTTCCATCTCACAATGCAAGATTTTTCGTGCTTTTTATACAACTTTTTTCCTGTTATTTTTTTACAAAATATTCAATTTTCTAAATTACTTTTTAGTATCGATTTAATGAAAAAGTAATTGAAGAAACTCTTTTTGTACTATTACTAATTGTTACATTTGTACATGTAAAATAAGTTGTTTTTGATTCTTGCTCTCCAGTTTCACTATTTGTTTCAATGTGACTAGAGTATTGATTAATAAAATCATCTAAACTAGTTTTATAATTACCTAATGCATTTTTATCTGTTAAAACTCCAACTCCATTAACTGTTACTGTAATATAAAAACTATAAGGACGATCTGCTACTGCAATATCTTCTACTTCATAGTTTTTGTTATTTTCTCTTGCTAAATTTGCAATTGAAACAATGTCATGTGCAGTTACTTCTTTTGAGCCCTCAAATTTGATGAAGTTAGAATTAAATTTTGCTGTTTGTTGTGCAATTCTGTCATTCTCAGCATTTTGTGAAAATGCTCCAAGTGAGGTAAACAGGAAACCTGCAACAACAAGAATCATTAATCCTAGTAGTACACCTGCAGCCATTAATAAAGCTTTTGACGCATTTTCCATGTTTCCCTCCTATATTTTTTATTTTTTAACTTTGTTGTGAAAGATCAATTTGTTCAAAACGCATTTTTCGAATAATTCCTGTATATTTATCATAATCTACATTAGTACATTTAAACATTTTCCTCTTAAAGTCTGTATATGGATGATAATATGGATTACTTGGGTCTTCATTTTGTATTGATTTTGCCTCTTCTATTTTTGCATTTAATGTTTGTAATGTATAACTTGTTTTTCTTCCTAACGGGCAAAATACTTCATCAATTACTGTTAGTACTACCTCTAATTCCATGATATAGGCATCTTCTCCTAAGTCTGTATATTTCTTATTGTTATTTTGAATTTTATTAATAATAGAAATAATATCACTTCCATATAATCCTTTTCGATTATAGGTTTCAAATTGATTATTAAATTCTGCTATTTGTTCTATTCTTTTGTTATTTTCTTGTTCATTTGGTACCTTGGTTATTTGGTTATACATTAAAACAGCTGCAGAAATAATCATAATACTAATTAAAATTCCACCTGCCATGGTTAAGGCCTTTGCTGCATTTTCCATTGTCCTTTATCACCCCTTATTATAAGGCACTTTTTGTCAGTGAACTAAATGAATCTGTCATACCTACTAATCCAATAAATACTAATGGTATAATTAGATATCCTACAAATAACAATACCATTGGTGTAAATCCAATTGCTTTTCCTATCATTCCTTTTCTTGAAATTAATCTTTCGTTTGATTCTTTTCTTTTTTCTTGATAATATTCTCTTTCTGTATCTAATTCATCAAATGCTTCTGCAATAGGTATTTTTTCAACTGCTGCTTGTAAGCTTTCTACAATTCGAATTAATGGTTGAAATGAGATATCTTCTTTTAATTCTTCTAAAGATTCCCACCCACCACTTTCATAGTTATTAACACATTTACTAATTGGTTCTTTGAAAATATTAGCATAACGTTCTAACCACTCAAGTATAATTTCAACATTAACTCTTTCAATTTTCATTAACATTAAAATAATTGTCTGGAATTGCATTACTTCATTTTCCATTTCTAATTGTCTCATCTTTAATTGGAAACGAAGTAATAAAATTGGTGCCATATATCCTATTACAGCAAACACCATTGCAATAATTAACTCAAACCATTGGAAATATTCGCTATTAATCACTTGCAATTTTGTATAAACACGTTCTGCTGCAACCTCAATTTCTTCTTCTGTACTTTCTTGATAGTATTTTGAATATGTCATTGCAAAAGCAATATCTTCTTGTGTGGTATTTCGCTTTCCTTCAAACTTATCTAGAAAATAGTTATCTTGCTCTGTTAAATTCATTGCCTTTTTATAATCTTTATCTGATATTTGTCCTATAATATTATAATCTGTTGTCGGCTCTGTACGAATATATTGCTTCGATATATTATGGAACTGGAAGAATAAAAAGACAGATACGACAAATGTTACTGCTGCAATAGCAATTCGATTAATATATAGCCATTCCATTTTCAACTTTGATGCTGATTCTTTTAATAAGTTTCTAACTTTACGATAATCTTTTGTTCCTTGTTTTGGAATAAAAACATCAACAAAACTTTTAATCACTTTATTTTTATATAATTTTGCTTGCCATGGATTTTCTGTATTTTTTGTATTCATGGCAGTCGAACCATTATCTTTTAATTTTCTAGTTAATAAATAACATACAAAAGTACATAATAAAATTAAAATTTGTACAATCATTCCTGATTTTCCATTATAGAAACTTTCTGTAAAGCTAAATTGTGAAACTGCCCAATTTTTTAGCGGTTCTAAACATAGCATTGGAACAATTGCAATAACAGATAAACTCTGGAATACATAGTCTAATTTATCTCTTTTTAAAATCTCAAGTTGCATCTCTTGTGTAATATTATTTAAGTTCTTTAAATATAGAGATGAACCATCTACTTTTCTATCACCAAATTCTTTTGTTAAATAAGAAACTCCTGCAAATTCCTTTAAATAGCTATTTGGTGCAACATCATAATATTTCTCAAGTTCTGATTCTGGGTCATCTGAAATTAATACCTCATAAATCTTTTCTGCTTGTCTTGCCATTTCTGGTGCATCATCGTCTTGTGCTACTTGATATATTGCTTCTTCAACCATATTAAATTCATGATATGCATGTCTAATCTCTGAGAAGAAGTCAATTTGTTGTTTTAGTAAATTATTATCAATTTTGTCTACCATACCATCAATAAATGTATCAATCATAAATACTTCAAAGATAAGCAAAATTGACATTAATAATAAGTTGTTACTGGTTAATGCAATAATTGCAATTGTGATTGGTAGAATAATCAATAAGGTCCTTGTTAAAATTTTAGAAGATTGTTTTCTTGTTAAATATTCATCATCAATATTAATAATAGCAAGTCTTCTTCTTAGTTTTAGTAAATATCTTTTAAGAAATGGAGTTTTAAGATAAATGACATATAGCTTCTGATATAAAATTTCCATTGAAAAAGATTTTTCTTTGGTACCTTCTCTTAATTGCCTAATATATCTTGCGTCAGATTTATTCATTTTTTTGGAAATAATGAAATAGGCAATTAATATGATTAAGAAAAGTCCTCCAGCACCCATCATTAGGTACATTAACATTGTGTTATCCATTTATCTTTTGACACCTCCTATACTCTTTGTTTATTCTTTTGTTATTTTTGGTTTTCTTCCTCTTTTTTTAGCAGGTTCTTGAGCTCCTACCAAAACAGGTTTCTTAGCTCCTGAGCCCCAATTTTCTTCAACAAATCGATCAAATGCTTCTACATCTGCTTGGTCCATGTTGCTTCTCATTTCTTTAATATTTTGATCAGATATTTTATTTGTTAATACATATTCACCATCGATGTACTCTAAAATGTTTACATATTTGTATAATTCTTTGTTGGTTGATTTTGTGAAGTAGTAAGTTGCATTATCCATAAATTTGTCAATTTTTCCTTCTAATGTCTTTTCTTTTCTATGGTCAAATGTATATTCATTTTTATCTTCAAGTGGTATACATTCTGTAATTCTTTCTACATATCTTTTTCCTCTGAAGTCCTTTTTTAAATGGATATCAAAGTTTAGTACTTGTACAACCTGTTCTTCTGCTGTCTTTTCATTTTTAAACACACCAGTTCTAAGCATTGAGTTTCTTAGTGCTGTTACTAAGTTTGGAAATGTTTTAGCGTGGTGAGTAAATAATGTAAACTTAGATGCAACCTGTGCAGCTTGTATCATCCAAGATGCTACGGGGTCTGTTGCAACCTCACCAATAATGTTAACAGATCCATCAGTCTTTTTCTGAACGTCTAGACCTTCTTGTCCTGATATTGTGTCTGTTTCACGGAATGTTAATATGTTTCTTGTTGGATATATTTTTCTTAAGTGTAACTCAAATGCTGTTTCTTGAACTCTTATATTCATTGTCTCATAAATATTTTCAATCATTCCCATAAGCATTGTTGTTTTACCACAACCTTGCTCACCAGTGATTGATATAATTCTGGCACCTTTTACCAAATATTTTAGTAATTCAATAGATTCATTACATCCTGGTTCTCCTTTAAACCATTGCTCTAATGTAGAACGTTTTACGTCAAATTTTCTTACGAAAAATGCCCATGTTTCTGAGAAGCTTGGTCTTACTACAACAACACGAGAACCATCTTTCATTTCGTTGATTTTGTAACCATTGGTATCGGATAATTGTCCTGGGTTATTGTATTTATAAATATTTTGACATACTCTTTTTAGTTCTGCTTCTGTTCCAAAAGATAAAAATGCTAAACGGATTGATTTACCTTGGAAGAAAATCCAAATACTGTCACAAGCACGTGGTACTTTATGTTCCATAACTTGTTCAATATAGTCTCCATCTGTTTGTGCCACTTGGCTTAAGAAACTTTCTGGAAGTCCAGATACACCACCTGAAATACCATCGATATTCATATCACGGATTTCATCAATAGAACTGTATCCTTTATAGTGTTGATAAATTCTTTGTACAACTACATTTAATTTATCAGACAACGTTAATACAAACTTTTCTTTTTCAAAAATATCATTAATTTCTTCTGATGTTATAACATAAGATGGTTTTGATTCTCCTGATACATATTTTAATTCTGCTAGATTATATTTTTTAATAATTTGTGTTAATGCTTCATATCCAAACTCTTTTTGATACATATATAAAGTAATATCAAATTTGTCCTGTGGAGTAAGAAGAGATGGAACATCAAACGAAATAGCTCTTGAAATGTTAGTTTCATCTACCCCATATTCTTTATATAATAAGTCATAAATTAATTCTTTAACATATTTCTTATCATTGACATCTCCATATGTACAACCTTTTAGAGCTTTTTTTAGTTCATATTTTTTGTTCTTCCTTCTTTTTAATTCCTCTTCTGAAAGACCAATATCATAAAGGTTTATTTTGGTGATTTCGTCTAGTCTTTTTTTCACAAATTCTGTCATTTTTTCTATGGTATAGGTTTTATCATCTACATCTACAACTGTTTCTACTTCTTCATTTTTTCTTTTTGTTAAAAAGTAAATAACAATTGCAATTCCTAATACCAATACCACAATCATTAGAATTATGTTTAGTAAATTCATAGTAAAAAGCTCCTTTCTCTTAAGGCTTTAAATTTTCATTTGTGCTTCTTGAATTTTGTAAATAATAGTTTCTACCGTATTGTTTACATCTTTTGCAAACAATACATTTTTGTCATCTGGTGATTGTAAAGTTCTTAATCTTAAGAATAAATCTACAATCTTTCCTTCTCCACATGCTTCAAAAAATAGTGTGTTATAAGGAACCACACAAGGTTCTCTTCTTTGTTTATATAATTTTGCAATATTTCTACTGTTGTATTTTGAAAAACGATCATATCTTCCTATTAATAAGATTACATTTTTCTTTTTTAGAAAATCTTCTTTTTCTCTTAACTGAGCATAATCGAATAATGTTCTTGGTCTTTGTGTTAAGTTTGATACAATAACATCGGAAGACTCTAATATTTCTCTTTGAAAATTTTCTTGTAATCCTTTTGTTAAGTCAACAAAAATAATATCATAATATTTATTTGCAATTTTGATAATATTGATAAAATCACTTTTCAATTCTTCTTGTTCTTTTTCTGATTTTGCATAAGATGCTGGTAAGATTTCTAGTCTCTCACGAAATACAATTTTTGTATAGTTTGTAACAATACTTGGAGTTGTTCGATTACTTGCTAATGTTTTTGCCAATCCATCAATACCAGAGTCCAAGCCAATTTTGTTTGGATTGCCATTGATATCTTTGATTAAATTGTTTTCTCTTGTCAAATCCCAAAAGCAAGCTTCCATTGTATTATCGTTTGGCTTTGTTGAAATTACTAAAATTTTATAGTTATGTTCAATTGCCATCTGAGTTGCAACTGCCGCTAATGACAATGTTTGTGCTGTTTCGTTTTTTTCATTACTCCAAAATGTTACGACTGACATCTTATACTCCTTTTTCTATTTGTTTAACTGCCTTTTTCACATTAGAAGATTTAACATCTTTAAAAATTTCTTCTGCCAAATACATAAGGCTTTCTTTATATGGAACGCTTAAGTTTTTAAATTTAACTTTAGCAATTCTTTGATTTTCCATAATAGCACTTTGATCTCCACTTTCAAATGGAAGATAAATTTTTTCATTATCCCATACTACTTTATAGCCTAATGCTAAAAAGTTTAAATAGTCATCTTCTTCTTTTGTCATCATCTTAGAAAATAGTATTTTGGTTAATGTCATTGGTGTGGTAAGTCCTGATAAAATCTCTAATCCTCGATTTAAAGAAAATAGGTCAAAAGAAGTGACAAAATAATTTTTCTCTGCTGCCTGTAATTCAAATCCACTTAAAGAAGAGCTATTATCGCAATCAATAAATGCAATATCATATTCTAAATCAACACCATCTGGTATTCCTAGGTATTGTTTAATTTCTTCATAATTTTCAAATCCTACCGCAACATCGATATTTTCATAAGTTGTTACATAAGATTTAGTAGGATTTATTTTAGGAACAATATATTTTGCCTTTTGATTAATTGTGGAATCTATTACTAAAACTTTTTTTCCTAATACTACTCCTATCTTAGCTAAATATATAATAAAATCTATTTTATCATAGGCTCCAATAAATCCTATTTTTCTCATGTTAACCTCCTGTTTTTATACTGTTGGTGTTGCTAAAGATTCTAAATATTGCTTTCTTGCATCTTTTGTTCTTGTAATTTCATCGTCTGTTCCTGCTTGTACATTGCTTTGTGCTGCATCGCTTTGTTTATTTAACTCGTTTGCAATTCCTTCTCTATTTGCTTGTAAACTATTGTATCTAGCAATTAATGCATCTTTTGCTTCTTTTACAATATTACTGTTTCGGTTAATAATGTTAATTACATCTGTACTTGGAACATAAGTTGGTGTTGCATTTTGCATACCTGCTTCTACATATTTAGAAGCATATAAGTAAGAACCTTTTGCCATATAACTTTCTACAATGGCATTACTCATAAATGCTGTTTCACCTTCTGTCATTTGAATACGAATAATATCATCTGAGTATCCTGTTCCCAAGTCTGGAATTTCAACACGTTTTTTAGAAACTACAAGATAATCTTGTCCACTTGGCATACGTAAACGAATATCAATATAGTCTCCTGTTTCAATTCCCGTTTGTAAAACAACAGTATTATATTCTTGAATTCTTAAGTCTGCTGTAACTTCTTCTCCTGATTCAACAATCATATCATTTGAAATAATAGTTCCTGCTTCTAATGCAATTTTAGAAATTGTATTTTCTGTTAAATTTTCTAAAGAAATTGCGTTAGAAGGAACTACTGAGTTATCTACTTTTACTTCTTTTAATAAATCTGCTGTAATTGGTGTTCCTGATTTAACAGATTGTGTTAATACATAAGCAGTTTTAATTGCCAATTGTTCTTTCTTTTCTTGTTCTTTTAATTGTGATAGTTGAAATACTAAAAATACAATTACAACTCCTGTCACAAGTAAAGTTACTAGCATACCTAAAAGAAATGATATCTTTGATTTTCTTTGCATAGGATTCATAGCCATAATAAATTCCTCCTTAAAATATATAGTTGTTTTTCACAATATTAGTACTTATTTCATTTTACAACAAATTACAATTAAAAACAACAAATCTATCCTTTTGTCATCAAAAAATAATGTGTTTGTAATATTGTTGTAACATTTCTTGGCGATAGAAAAAAAGCTAGGCGACTAAGACTTTTTACGTCTCTATCTCCTAACTTTTTTCTTATCTCTAACTCCCCTTTATCCAAATTTTCCCTAATTACTTTTATACATTATCTTCACGAATTACATCAATAATATTTTCCTTTTTTACTTTGCTACTTGAATATAACATCGTAATAAAGACAATTGCATAAACAGCAATAATAGAAATAATAATACTTGACCAAGGAAGTTTAAAAATAAATTGAATCATATTTCCAAATCCTTTATTCATTAAGAAACATACCAATACTCCAAGTGGAATTCCATATAATAAAGCTTTACTTCCATAGAATATACACTCTAAATCTAGCATATGCCTAAATTGCTTATCTGTCATTCCAATCGATTTTAAATTAGCAAATTCTCTTCTTCTTAAATTAATATTTGTAGAAATCGTATTAAAAATATTAGCAATACCAATTGCTGAAATTAACACAATAAATCCATATAAGAAAATTTGAATTACAATTTTTAGATTAGTCTCTAACTGTAATGCTTCCTGAATATTATTTTTCATAATTGTAACATCTGGATATTTAGCTACCATTTCTTCTAACTGTTTATCTAAAAGTTTTGTATCATTAGAACTAATAAAAATATTTCCACCTTCTTTAGCAATCCTATATGTTTGTGACATTTGTTCTAATTTTTCTTGATTAACAATTACCATAAATTGAAGATAAGTATTGGTTCCCTCCAATCCAAATGGAAGTTTATCTGTTACCTTAGCTAATTTTAAATTTGTTGGTGGTTGCTCTTGTATTTCTTCTTTTAAATCCCCATAATCTTGTTTATTATCAATTGTAATTGTATCTTGTTGTGTATAACTACTTGCTTTTGTTTCAACTTGATAAGATCTCAATAAATCTAAATAATTAATTAAAATCGCTTCATCTACCCCTAATTTCTCTAATCCAATTTCTTTTAAATAACGATTCAATGATTCATTGTCCATAGAAACTACACCAACAGGGATATGGTAGGTATCTGTTTGCTTGTCATGTATAAAACTTCTACCTTCATTTGGATCATCAATGATATCTCTTAAAGTTTTATCTAATTTATCCTTTGGTACATTCATATTTAAATAAATAGAAGATAGATTGCTTGCCTTTTCTATTCCATCTAAATTCAATACTTCTTGAATAACTTCCCCTTCCTTTTCACTGTTTGGATCATCTATAGTAGCGTTTTTTTGAACTCTCACCATATAGTTATAATTAGCTGTCATATAAAGACTGTTAAATCCGGTATACATATATCCAATAAATCCACTTACTGAAATAAATAAAACAATACTAATAATCAAAGAAATAACTGTTGTACGATATCTTTTTCTACTTCTCTTCAAATTCTTTAAAGCAAGATCTCCTTCTATTCCAAATATCTTTCTAACTACTTTGGGCGTTTTTACCTTTTTAGCCTTAATATCTTTAATATCATCATTTTGCCTAATCGCTTCGATTGGGGTAATTCTACTTGCACGTTTTGCCGGAATCATAACAGAAAGATAGATCGTTATTGCCATTAAAATAGCTGCAATAGCAAGCGCTGGCCAAGAAATAACTAAAGAAAGTGAGGTATTATTTAATTCTGCTAATAAAGGATTTAATAACTCATTTACAATCTTTAAAGTAACAAAAATTCCTAATACTCCAGAACCTATTCCTAAAGGAATTCCTATTAACCCTAACAAAGTACCTTCATATAAAACAGAATTACGAATTTGCTTTTTCGTAGCACCTACGGAAGATAGCATTCCAAACTGTTTTTTTCTTTCTGATACAGAAATAGCAAAACTATTATAAATAACTAGAATAGATCCTATTGCAATAACAGCAATTAAAATACCACAAACAGCATATAGCATCAACATAAATCCTTCTTTATTACTACTTCCTTCATACATTAAAACAGATGTATTATACTCTATCTTATAATTTTTTGAATCTCCAACTGGTTCATATAGTCCAAGTTCATCTGCAACGCCTTCTGCTTGCTCATATATTTTAGCTGGCTTTTTACTATTAATTGCTACATCTACTTTACTATCTTCTTTTATCATACTTTCATCAAAAAGAGTAACAATTCCATTATAAGGATCTTCAGACTTTTCAAATGGTGGCCTTTGAATAATTCCAGTAATCGTATATTCTTTTGTATAAACTACATTAATATTTTCATCCTCTTCAACAAAAGAAGAATTTACTTCTACTCCATTACGATCCACCCTTTTTCCAATTTCTAATGTAATCTTATCTCCCTCTTTTGGCTCATTTTTATGACCATCTTGAAATGATCGACTAATTACAATTTCATCCGAGTTATTAGGAAATCTACCTGTAATTAACTCAATTTTCATTTGTTCTAATGCTTCTTTGGTATATCCTTCTACAAAAAAATATGGCTCATCTGAATAAGGATTTTTAGCATACCCCAGTTGATGCATAATGGTTGTATCTTTGAAATTAACATTATTCTCTATATATTTACTATCTTTATAAGCAACATCCTGAAAAATGGCTTCCCAATCTCCCAAATTAGCTCTTTGTACAGTAACCAAAAACGTCTGAAAACTTACGGCTAATGTAGCTACAGCCGAAATCATTGCACCAGAAAGAATAATTCCAATAATTGTAACAATCGTTCTTTTTTTATTTAACTTTAAATAGTTTCTAGTTAACTTTTTTAATATATTCAATTTACTCTCCTCCTATCGAATTTTTTCATCTTTTGAGATCTTTCCATCTTCAATTGTAATAATTCGATCAGCTTCCAATGCAATATTTTGATCATGGGTAATCATAATTAAAGTTTGGTTATACTTCTTATTTGAAAATTTTAATAAATCCAAAATCTCTTTTGAGTTCTTACTATCAAGATTTCCAGTTGGCTCATCTGCTAGAATAATTGCAGGATTATTAATTAAACTTCTGCCAATAGAAACACGTTGCTGTTGTCCCCCTGATAATTGGTTAGGAAGATGTTTAATTCTTCCTTTAAGCCCCAAAGTATCAATAATTTCATCTAATCTTTTGGGATCTACTTCTTTTCCATCCAATAAAAGAGGTAATGTAATATTTTCTTCCACATTTAAAATAGGAATTAAGTTGTAAAACTGATAAATAAGACCAATTTGTCTTCTTCGAAAAATAGCAAGTTTATCATTATTTAAAGCATAAATATCCTCTCCATCAATTAACACCTTACCTGATGTTGGTCTATCAACTCCTCCTAGTGTATGAAGCAATGTTGACTTTCCTGAGCCAGAAGGCCCAATAATGGCTACAAATTCACCTTTTTCTACTTCAAAAGAAACATCATCTAATGCTTTTACTTGTGTTTCTCCTTTTCCATAAATTTTTGATAGATGTTCTACCTTTAATATTTTCATATTCTTTCATCCTTTCTAATCAGATCGATTTTCTATGTTTGTTATTATATTTTTTCAAAGTGACTTTTCGGTGACAAAATAAAATTTTAAGAAGTTTTTAAAAAATAAAAAACAATGCCAAATATTTAGGCATTGTTTTTTATTTTTTTATCTCTTTTGTTTTATCTCCTACCTCTTACATTTCTGTGATAGCAACGATTATTGCTATTAACTTCTGATACACCAGATAAATTATCAAATTCTGTATCACATGAAGAAACTGCTAGAGGTCCTCCAAAATTTGTCGCAAAATTATCATAATGATTTCTACAGCTACAATCTATACTTCTTAAAATGCATCTAGTAAGTAATGCTACAACATAGCTAATAATCGTATATACAATTACAAATATTAAAAAATCAGAATCAAAGAAAGCAAAAGCAATTACTAAAAAAATTGCAAAGAAAGTTGCTGCAACAAGTAAAGGACATTTTAGTATTTTTTCTAATACAATTGATAGGATGATAGTAGCAATAGGAAATGCAAATAAAACTAATGGTAAGTTCATCTTTTTTCTCTCCTTTTTATGTATTTTGTATATTTTATTCGCATTAGTAAAGTTTGGTTCCTTTTAAAGTAATTATCCCCCGGCTAAGCCGGGGGCTTTTTACTCATAACGCCTAAAAGGCTATGTTACAAGCAGAGCCTCAAGACTCATAGCTGTTCCGACGCATGCGTTTCTTATGACCCG
>JAETTH010000132.1 GCA_021769225.1 Erysipelotrichaceae bacterium | reverse complement strand
TGCAAGTATATCGCTATACTCATACAGACGAATAGGCAAATTAACATCTCTAATCCAATCTGAAATCCAAATTGATATACTGCATACAATTCCTCTGAAACTGCACCGGCATCAATAACGTATCTTGTTATTTTTTCCGATAATTTTCCCATAAAATTAAAGTTTCTTCATTTTTTTCAATGCTTCTGGCATCTTTGGCTGATGATAAATATAACAGCAAGCACTGTCCGCTGACATTTTACCAAGTTTCAGAGATAAATTTGCTAATACTTTTGCTGGCTGATTTTTTAAATTTTTAGATTTCATAATTAAAATCTCCTTTCATTTGTTTACCAATACATTACTACAAAAAATCTCCCATTCGGTTCTCTTGTAAAAAAACCGAGTATTGATGTAATTTTTCCCAAAAAGGCAGAAAAAAAGAAGCAATGTTTCTCCGGTTCTTTCTCAACATTGCCTCTTTTTTGCTGATGTATGTTTTTTTATATACCAATTCCATAAAATCAGGTTCTCTATCTTTTTCTTATATTTTCGTGTGTTATCTATTGTTTCTATATAATCGTAAGCTCCTGCTTTCAGTATAGAAAAAATATCCTGTATTGATCCCCCTTCGCTAATTGCAAGAATAGGCGTTAAATGCCCCAAACTCCCTTTTATTTTTATAATAGCCGCAAATGCCCTTTCCCTCTCTATTATCTCTTTAGTAAAATGGAAAATCACAACATCTGCCGTTGGATATCTATTGTTTTCCAACTGTTGATAAGTACACCATTTTAATTGGTGTTTTTTCCCAATAATCCTTTCAGTACTGTTATACAGTTTCTCATCATCACTAAACAGCAATATTTTCACGCTATCCATATATCAGTCCCCATACCGCATACCAAATTTATCTTTCCATTTTACCATTCTTTCCTTTCTCATTATTTTTTATGTAATTATTTCGAGTGTTCATGTAATTATTCCTGCACATTACTATATAAGACTATCCGAATTTTAAATTTTCCTGGTTCTGAATCCTCTATTACCACTGATCCATGATATTTTGCTACTGCCCGATACACAGAGGCTAAACCTACTCCATGATTTTCTGCATCTGACTTTGTAGATTTCAAGCGGTTATCTCTTGTTTTTAACAGCTTCCCTTTATAACTATTGTCTACGAACAATAATAGATTATTTTTATCAAATTTCATTTTGACATTTATATATCTATTTTCTTCAACCTTCTCTGCTGCTTCCACTGCATTTTCCAGTAAATTTCCCAATATCAGACTCAGATCAGCTCCTTTAAAAGGCATTATCATCGGAATACAAATATCCGATTTAAAAATTATTTTTTTGTTTTGGGCAGTTACATACCAATATCCAATAAGTGAATCAATCACAATATTCCCACTATTCGATATTGAGGCAATCACCATACCGCCCTCTCCCATAATTTCTTCAATAAAACCTGTCATTTTTTCATATTCTTTATTTTCTGCATAAGCAAGAATGGAAATAAGATTATTCTTCATATTGTGTTTTATATCCCGCAACTGCAACATTGAAAGTTCTCTTTCTTGCTGATGACGTTCGCATAATTCCAGTTGCTGTTCATATACTGCTGCCATTCTCCTTAACCGCAAATCATCAGCCAACTTCATATAG
>JAETTH010000022.1 GCA_021769225.1 Erysipelotrichaceae bacterium | reverse complement strand
CGGGTCATAAGAAACGCATGCGTCGGAACAGCTATGAGTCTTGAGGCTCTGCTTGTAACATAGCCTTTTAGGCGTTATGAGTAAAAAGCCCCCGGCTTAGCCGGGGGATAATTACTGAAAGAATTATATTTATTGTATTAAATGTATAAATATTAACATATCATAAATTCTAAAAAATATTTTATGTTAGTAAAATTAAAAAAATTCTACAAAAAACGACAAAAAATTGACTTTATTAATAGAAAGAAGATATAATAAAAGTAGAATTAAAATAAGGAGAAAAAAAGATGGAAGAAATATTAGAAACACAAAGGAAAATAGAAGAAAGAGAACTAAAAGATGAAAAAGAAATAAAAGAATCAAAAAAGAAAAAAAGTTTCACAATTTGTGGTATTACTATTTGGAGATTAATGGCATACTTTATTATATATAGTATTGCTGGATTTATTATTGAAACAATATTTGGAGCAGTTACAAAAGGTGTTATCGAAAGTAGAAAGAGTTTTCTTTATGGACCGTTTTGTGCTATTTATGGAGTTGGAGCTGTTGTTATGATTATAGGGCTTCAACACTTTAAGAAAAATAACTACACACTATTTCTTGGTGGATTTATTATTGGATCTGTTGTAGAATATATTGTTAGTTGGGTTGGAGAGATGATCTTTCATGTAATGTGGTGGGATTATTCTACGATGCCTTTTAATATTAATGGTAGAATCTGTGTAGCCTTTTCTTTCTTCTGGGGTGTGCTTGCTATTTATTTAATGAGTCATATTAATCCCAAAGTAGATAAATTAATTGATAAAATGCTTGGAAAATTTAAAGCAAAGCCTCTAAAGATTTTGGCATTAATAGGTGTTATACTAATGTTTATTGATTGGGTTATTACAGGATTTGCACTAAAGATGTTTTATGTAAGATTAGCAGATAATTATAACTTAGAATTAAAAGCAGCTGAAGAATATATTATGGATGTAAGAGAATTATATCAAAATGAAGATATTAGTAACTTTGTTTATCGCTATTTTAGTGATGAAAAAATGTTAAAAACATTTCCAAACTTAAAATTAATGTCAAAAGATGGAGAAATTATTTATGTAAGTGATGTATTAAAAGATATTCAACCATATTATGTTAGGATTTTTACTCCAGTCATTCCTAAAAAGTTAACGAAAGGGGAATAAAAATGAAGAAGAATAAAAAGAAAGAACTAACAAAAGAGGAACAAAAGAAAAAGGAAGTTAAGACACAAAAAATTAATATGTGGATAACAAATATTGTTCGTATTTTATTAATTGCTATTATTATTAGAGGAATTATTGTAAATGATAATAGTCAAATGTTTATTGCACTTTTAACAATAGCTCTTACCTTTTATCCAAGTATTTTATCTAAAAGATTTGGAGTATATTTACCAGCTTCTATGCAAATTGTTATCACTTTATTTATCTTTGGTGCACAATACTTAGGAGAAATAAAGGACTTCTATAGAATCATTCCATGGTGGGATACACTTCTTCATACAACATCTGGGGTTATCTTAGGTGTGATTGGATTTATGTTTGTGTATTTACTAAATGAAAAGTATGGAAAAAAAGTAAAACTAAGTCCATTTTTTGTAGTTATGTTTGCATTTTGCTTTGCCGTTACTATGGGTGTATTCTGGGAATTCTTTGAATTTGGAGCTGATCGAATTTTAGGAACTAATATGCAAAAGTTTCGTTTTCCTGAACTTGGCGATGATGGGCTAGTAGATACCATGCAAGACTTAATGGTAGATGCACTAGGTGCACTATTTACTTCCATTATTGGATATTTCTATATCAAAAAGAAAAACGATATTTTACTTCGAGATGTTTTCAAATCATGGTTTCGAAAAGATAAAAAACAAAAAGAAGAAAAGGATATTGACAAAGAGCAAGTGATTGGATAAAATATAACCAGAAAAGTATGAGGGACAAAAGATTAAAAATGAAAAAGTATGTGTGTAAAAGTTTTAGTTTAATGAATTAAAAAAGAAGATAAGGATAGGCTAAAAATAGCTTGTCCTTTTTATGCGTAAAAAGACAAAAATAGATTTAATTAAAAAATATATAAATATACAAGGGGGAAAAGAAAAGTGAAAAGAGAAATCATAAGAAAGGTGAAAGAAGAAAATAAAGGTATTACTCTAATTGCACTAATTATAACCATCATAGTTCTACTCATTTTAGCAGGAATCACACTATCTATAGTACTTGGACCAAATGGAATTATCAATAGAGCAAAACAGGCAAAAGAAGAAACAGAAAGGGCAGCTTTAAATGAGCAACTAATGTTTAATGAAGTAGATAATTATTTAGAAGAATTAGGAAAAACAGAATTGCCAGAAGAAACAGAGGCACAAAAATCCATTAAAATTATCTTTAATTCAGGGGATGATAGAACAATTACATTGCCAAGTTTAGGGGTAAGTATAACGGAAGGGAAATATCAAGTGGATTGGGGAGATGGAACTACAGGATATGCTAATAATCAAACTATACAATTAGCCAGTGAAAATATAAAAGAAATAAATATAGCAGCGGTAGGACCAGAGACTCATCAATATCCAGAAGCTAATAAAGAATATACAGTAACCATAACAGGAACATGTACAGAGTTATTAACATATGTAGAAGGGAAACCACCTGTGGGTAGTATAGAGCAAATAGTAGAAATAGCCCAATGGGGAAGTACAGGATTAACAAAGATAGATTTAAGTGGCTGTATTAATTTAAGAAAAATAGCAAGTCCAACTAAAAATAGTTTTGCAAATATCACATCTTTTGAAGCAGCATTTTATGAATGTAGTTCCTTAACAAGTATACCATCTGATTTATTTGCAAATTGTGCAAATGTAAGTTCTTTTGCGGGGACATTTTATGGATGTAGTTCCTTAACAAGTATACCATCTAACTTATTTGCAAACTGCCCAAACGTACTATCTTTTGAAGCAACATTTTATGGATGTACAAGCTTAACAGGAAATTCAATTAGATTATGGGCAGAAGGAAGAGAAGGAATTACAGAAACACAAGGAGGAAAGCAATGCTATACTGATTGTACAGGATTAAGTGATTATGACCAAATTCCAGAAAATTGGAAATTAAGAATGGAGTAGAAAAGAAAATAAAAATAATTTCAAAAAATACTTCTATGAAATTTATCATAGGAGTATTTTTCTATTAATTTAAAGTATTTTAATTAGATTTATTGAAAAAATAGGAAGGATCGAATATAATAACAAAAGAAATTGGGAATAATAGAAAGAAGGAAAAGGTATGAATTGGGATAATCATTTGGTAATCAAACCAAAATGGAATGGAGAGATTATAAATAAAGAGAAGAAATTAGAATTAGCCAAAAAAGTAGCTGCTATGGTAAAAGAGGGACAAGTAATAGGATTTGGCTCTGGATCAACCTCTTTTTTAGCAATTGGAGAGATTGCTAAAAGGATGGAAGATGAGAATTTACATATAACAGCAATTCCTACTTCAAAGGAAGTCGAAATGTTATGCCACTATTTATCAATTCCTACTACAAATTTACTAGAGCAAAAACCAGATTGGAACTTTGATGGAGCAGACGAAGTTGATGAAAAGAAAAATTTAATTAAAGGTAGAGGAGCTGCTATGTTTCAAGAAAAATTAGTCATGGGTTGCTCAAAAGAAAGATATATTTTAATAGATGAAAGTAAAAGGGTAAAAGTATTAGGAGAAAAATTTGCTGTCCCAGTAGAGATTTATTCAAATAGTATGAATTTTGTAAAACAAGAATTATTGAAACTAGGAGCAAAGGAAGTTACATTACGATTAGCAAAGATGAAAGATGGGCCAGTTATTACGGAAAATGGAAATGTGATTTTAGATACAAAATTTGACATAATAGAAGAAGATTTAGAAAAGAAAATAAAAGAAATTACAGGAGTAATTGAATCTGGATTATTTATTGGTTATGATGTAACTGTAATATCCTAGTAAATTGGAAAAAATAGTTGATATTTTTACTATTTTAAGATAAAATCTAGAAGCGGAGGAAACATTATTGAAAATTACATTAGAAGATGTGAAGAAAAATAAAGAGGTTGAGGAATTAATTCAGGGGGCACAAGCACAATTAAATGTTTTAGGATATACAGAACACTCAACAAGACATATTTCAATTGTGTCAAAGCGAGCAGGTGAAATTTTACAAGTACTTCGGATACTCAGAAGATAGAGTGGAGCTTGCTAAGATTGCAGGATATATGCATGATATTGGTAATGCTGTAAATAGAGTAGATCATGCTCATTCAGGAGCGATTCTAGCATATCAAATTCTAAAAGAAATGGGAATGGATGTCAAAGACAGAACCGAAATCATGATGGCAATTGGAAATCATGATGAACAGACAGGAACAGCTGTTAGTGACATTTCTGCTGCTTTAATCTTGGCAGATAAATCAGATGTACACCGTAACCGAGTTGTCAATACTAACATGTCTACTTTTGACAAACATGACAGAGTAAACTATGCAGTAACTGCAGCAAACTTAGAAATTAACGCACAAACTAGAAAAGCAACATTAAGTTTAACAATTGACAATAAGATATGTCCCGTTTTAGACTATTTTGAAATCTTTATGGAAAGAACCATGATGAGTAAATATGCAGCAAAATACTTAAAAATATGGTTTGAATTAATCATTAATGACACCAAATTATTATAATTTATATAGGAGGAAGAAAAAGTGAAAGCAAGTAAAGGACTTAAAATCGCATTAATTTTATTAATTATCATATTAATTAGTCTCATTTCTTTTGGAGGAATTTATATTAAAGACAAAAATATAGTGGACAATATTATGCCAGAATATATCTTGGGCATGGATCTAAAAGGAGAAAGAGTAGTTCACTTAAAAGTAGATGATTCCAAAAAAACAACAGAAGAAACTACTCAAGAAGAACAAGAAAACACAGAAGAGACAGCAGAGGAAGAAAAAAAATTAGTAAATGATCCATCTGTTTTAACTGCTGAAAATTTTGAATTAGCTAAAAAAATTATTGAAAAAAGATTAGCAGCAGCTGGTGTAACAGATTATATTATTAGACAGGATAACGAAAATGGAGATATCTTTTTACAATTAAATGAAGAGGATAGAACAGATACTGTTGTAAGTTACTTATCTTCACAAGGAAAATTCCAAATCATTGATGAACAGACCAAAGAAGTTTTATTAGATAACTCATCATTAGATTCCGTAAAAGTAGGATATTCTACTTTAGAAACAGGAACGCAAGTATATTCGTCATTTAACTTTAATAAAGAAGGAAAAGCAAAGTTAGAAGAAATTAGTAAAACATACATAACAAGTACAGATGAAGAAGGAAATGAAGTAAGTAAAAAAGTTGCAATTCAAGTAGATGGTACAAGTATTGTTACAACAGTATTTGGACAACCAATTACAGATGGTATAATTCCATTGTCAATTGGTTCTGCATCAACTTCAAATTCAGAAATTCAACAATATCTATACCAAGCATCTGGAATGTCAATTGTTCTAGACAATGGGGTATCACCAATTGTATACAAAGTAAATGAAAACAGATATATTGCATCTGAAATTACATCTGAAATGATGTGGTTATTAGTCATTATTTCAACAGTTATTGTAGCTATTTTAGTTGTATATATGATAGTTCGTTATCGTTTAACAGGACTAGTATGTAGTATTGCTTTTATAGGATATATTGCAGTTCTTATGATGTTAATTCGTTTTGCCAATGTAACTGTTACTTTATCAGGACTATTTGCAATTGGAATATCTGTAATTGCATATTATGTATGTAACCTTTTATTATTAAACAAACTATATCAAAAAAGAAAAGAAGATCGATTAAGTATACCTTCTGCAAAAGAAGTATTTAAAAATGAATATATTCATTTAACAAAAGTCTTAATTCCATGCTTCATTATTGCTATTGTATTTTGCTTTGTAAACTACTTACCAATTATGAGTTTTGGAATGATACTATTCTGGGGATTATTAACAACTGCTCTATATCTAGTAATTGTTACTCGTCCTCTAATATTAGAATTAATGTAGGAGGGATAAAAAGAAATGAACAAATCAAGAAATATAAAAATTATAGCAGGAATTGTAATAGTACTTATTATCCTTGCTGGAATGTATATAGCAGGCTCTGTAGGATTTAACTTTGACCTACGTTATGAAAAATCAAAAAGAATTGATGTTTCAATTGGACATGAATTTAAGATAGAAGATATTCGAAATATTACAAACGAAATCTTTCCAAATCAAAGAGTTATTCTTCAAAAAGTTGAGCTTTACGAAGATATGGTAGCAGTTACAGTAAGTGAAGCATCAGATGAACAATTAGATGCATTAGTTTCTAGAATTAATGAAAAATATGAAAAAGAACTAACAAAAAATGATTTAAACATAGTAGAAAACCCACATGTAAGACTAAGAGATATCTTAAAAGAATATGTAGTACCATTTCTAATTGTGTCAGTTGTAATTCTAGTATACATGATTATACGTTATAGAAAAATAGGAATCATAAAGGTTATTATCAGTTTCTTAGAATCTATTTTTCTATCACAAGCCCTATACTTTAGTATCATTTCAATTACAAGATTACCTATTACAGAACTTATGGTACCAGTTAGTATGTTTATCTATGTCATTGTTATGATTTTACTTACTATTTGGTATGAAAAAAGACTAGGAGAAAAAGTAGTAGAAGAAAATGCTAATAAGAAAAATAAGAAATAAACAAGAAATGTCATAAAAGAAACAAAAATGGGGCATCCTTAATATAATAAGTTAAGGATGCTTTTTTTGTATAAAGGAGATGAAAAAATGAAAACCTTAAAAATAAAAGAATTTATCAATAACTTATCTAGAAGAACTTTGAGATGGACAAGAGACCTAAGTGATTTAAGCTATGAAGAAATGCAAAAAATAAGAAAAGAAAATGTTAACAACATGTTAATCGATGTTAGAAATCCAAATGAATATAACGAAGGACATTTAGATGGAGCAATTAACATTCCAAATTACGAAATAGAGAAAAAAATAGACATTATAGTACCAAACAAAAAAGACATCATTATCCTCTACTGTCAAAGTGGAAATAGAAGCAAACGAGCACAAAAGGAATTGCAACAAATTGGATATGAAAATGTATACAGTTTAGCAGGAGGAATTGGAAGTATTAGAAGAGCAAAATAACGTTAAAAAGAGGGAAAATTAAAAATCTAGTTTACGAAAGAGAAATAATGTGGTATAAATATAGTATCATATTATTTCTTTTATATATATGGAGGTAAAAAATGGAGAATAAAAAACTAGTAACAATTTTAGTACCAGCATACAATGAACAAGAAGTACTAAACATGCTATATGACAGATTAAAAAATATTATGGACGAAAACACAAATTATGATTTTGAAGTATTGCTTGTAAATGATGGAAGCAAAGACAATACCCTAAACATCATTATGGAGTTAAGAGAAAAAGACAAAAGAATCAACTATCTAAACTTATCAAGAAATTATGGAAAAGAAACTGCAATGATAGCAGGGTTAGACTATATCAAAGGAGATTGTGTTGTCATCATCGACGCTGACCTACAAGATCCACCAGAACTAATTCCTGAAATGTTAAAATATTGGGAAGAAGGATATGATGATGTTTATGCGAAGAGAAATTCTAGAAAAGGAGAAACTTTCTTAAAGAAATTTACATCCAAAATGTACTATAAAATCCTTCAAGGATTTACCAAAATAGAGATTCAAAAAGACACAGGAGACTTCAGACTATTAGATAGACGTTGTGTAGAAGCCTTAAAACAAATCAGAGAATCACAAAGATATACAAAAGGACTATTTAGTTGGATAGGATATAACAAAAAAGAAATCAGATATGATAGAGATCCAAGAGCTGCAGGAGCAACTCACTGGAATTACAAAAAGTTAATTGATTTATCAATAGATGGAATTACATCTTTTACAACATCACCACTTAGATGGTCAGCAATTATTGGAGTTTTAGTATCACTTGCAGGATTTATTTATATGATAGTCATTATTTGTCAAACTCTAATTAATGGAGTAACAACACCAGGATATGCATCAACAATGGTAGTTATCTTATTCTTAGGAGGAATTCAACTAATTTTCTTAGGAGTAATTGGAGAATATTTAGGACGAGCCTTTTATGAAACAAAACGAAGACCACTATATTTTATTGATCGATACAATGAAGAAAGAGAAACAAATTTAAAGAAAAAAGAAAACTAAGTTTGAAAAAAATAGAATAGACAAAGATAGACTGTTTTATTTAGTAGTCTATCTTTTTTGATCAAAAAGTAAGGATAGATATAGGATACAAAGAATAAAAACAAAAAAGATGTTAAAAATATAAATAGTAAATAATAAGAAAAGTAAAAAAAATATTTACAAAAATGAAAAAGAAAGATATACTTAAAGATAAGATGACGAATAAAGACATCAAAACAAAGGAGGAAAAATAAAAATGAAAAACAAAATAATAAGGAAAGCAAAAAATGACAAAGGTATTACATTAATTGCATTAGTTATTACAATTATAGTACTACTAATCTTAGCTGGTATTACTTTATCTATAGTACTAGGACCAAATGGAATTATACAAAGAGCTAAACAAGCTAAGACAGAGACGGAGCAAGCAGCATTAAATGAACAAAGCATATTAAATGGAGTAGATAGTTTTATTAACGAACAATTAAGCGGAAATGGAAGTAGTACAGGAGGAGAAGAAGGCAAGAAATTGCCAGAAGCAACAGAAAATACAAAACCATATTTACCAGATGATAATTATATAGTAATAGAAGATAATCCAGAAAAGGGATTGGTGGTAAAAGATACAGAAACCGGAAATGAATATGTGTGGGTAGAAGTACCAAGAAGTATCTATACAACAGCAAGTAATGAAACAGATTATACTAATATAGAAAAAGATATGCAGACATATGCAGCAGACTATAGAGAAGCAAATCATGCAGATACGTACCAAGCCGATATAGGATTTACAAATGAAACAGACTATAATAATGCAAAAAATAAAATGTTAAGAAGTGTATATACTTATGGAGGATTTTGGATAGGTAGATATGAAATGGGAACAGAGACGATAAGAAAAGAAGGGGCATCAGCTACTACAACACCATTAATCCAACGAGATAAATATGTATATAACTATGTTACAATAAGCCAAGCCAAAACCTTAGCAGATAGTTTAAGTAAAGAAAATACTTATACGAGTAGTTTAATGTATGGAATTCAATGGGATTTAACAATGAAGTATATACAGACAAGAGGAGGAAAAATATTAAATGAATTAAAGACAGATAGTACAAATTGGGGAAACTATAAGAATGTAGAATTTACTCTAACAAGAGTAGAAGCAAAATACTCGGTTGATAAAGGGCAAACCTATACAGACAATACAACAGGAGATTATTCAAAATCAATCGATCAATCTATATTATTTACAACGGGGGCATCAGAAAGAAATTGTGCATTAAATATCTATGATTTAGCAGGAAATGTATATGAGTGGACACTAGAAAAAACGAGTCTTGCTAGCTATCCAGCTAGTCAGCGTGGAGGTTATTACGATGCCAATAGTGGAAGTACTCCAGCGGGTGTTCGTAGTTATAGTAAAGTAACTGCAGGTAAGGAATGGAATGGCTTTCGTTCCTCACTATATAAATAATAATTTAATCATAGCAAATAAAATATAACCAGAAAAATAAAAAAGAAGCAAAAGAGGAATAAAACAAAAAGGACAGACTATTTTTATATAGTCTGTCCTTTTTGCATGGAAAAATGAACTTAGATATGTGACCAAAAGAATAAAAATAAAAAAAAAGTAAAGAATATGAAAGATGATTGCACCATAATAAGAAAACAAATAAGGCATAAACAAAATAGTATATGCCTCATTTTATACTACTAATCATTTTATAAGTTCTACAAATATTGCAATCTCTGCAAATTTTAATGCGATCTTCAAAAATTAATTTTAAAGTATTAATAAACTCATCTTCCTGATCAATTAAATGGACATGAATAACTTCTGGTAATAAAGTAAGAAGTGCATTTAAAGCATAGTCATTAGAAGAAAAAGAAATATCAGATAAATATTTGGCGTCAAATATGTGATCAGTAAGTGAGATAATATTTTTTTGAGCGTCTAATAAAATGGATTCTGAATTAATATAAATCAAGTGAATTAGATTCATTTGACTGTCTTTGGAATTAATATATAATCTTAAAAGGTTAATAAACTCAGAATATTCTTTTTCAATTAAATATTTATTAACAGAATAATCAATGGCTTCATCTAATACTTTCATATAGTCCTGAATTCTAAAGTTAACGAATCCATCTAGTACAATTGATTTATGATACGAAGCATATTTTAAAACAGCAATAAAGAGATGTTCTTTTCGAATTGAGAACTCTTTTTCTTCTTCTTGAGTAAGTAAAGAAATGCAAGATTCTATAATTTGAGCCTTTTCAAAACTAGAAAAGTAGAAATAATTATAATGGACGATTTTGCGGATGAGAATAGGTTCATATAATTGAATAATACAATCTGTTAATAAATCAGCTAAATTATTATAAAACTCACAAACTTGTTCACCAAGATAATGAATGATAATATTGTTGTATATTTTGAACTGCTTGTTACAAAAATAAATATGATCTAAATTAAATTTTTCAATTGAATTTAGCAGATAGTTTATAACAGCTTGGTTGTTGGTCTTAATACATAAAGATTCCATAATAATGTTTTTATTCCCCTTTCTCCTTGATAGATAGTATCTGCTAAAAAGTTTCTGGATATACATATTTTATTCGAATTGAGTAATTTTTGAAACTTGTATTAAAGGGAAATAGTAGGAAAAGAAAAAGTGAACAAGGCGAAGAAAGCAAAAGGAAATAGAAGGGTAAAAAAAGAAAAATAGATTTAAAATCTATTTTTCTTTTTGGTTTTTAAGTATAAATCATATAATTAATTTCAGGGAAGACACAATCTTTTTTTTCAATGTCTTCTAAGAATTCTTCATCAATGGTATTATTCTTAATTTGATAATATAGTTTGGTGAAACGGCCAATATGGTCTTTAATTCTTTTTTTAGCATAATCTACCATAGTTCCATTTGTAATGATAAATAACCAATCACTACTTTGAGCAAGTAAAAGTTCTCTTGCTAGTTGATTTAGTGCACGCTTTTTTAATGGATCGGATTCATTGGGAAATTGGTGAGTAAGTTCTACCATTCTTTCACCAGCTTTGTGAAGATGAGCATGTGCATAATCATTTGTTGGATTTAACCATACTTCACTGTATCCATTAGCGCCCCAACTAGAACGGCATGGTTGTGCTACTTGCATTTCTGGGTAACGGTCAATGTATTCACTTGGTGTTATTAATTTAACATCTGATTGATCAAAGTGCATTTTTTTAAATAGGATGTATAACCAGTATGGTCCTTCATACCACCAATGACCATAAAGTTCTGCATCATATGGACATAGGATAAATGGTGGGTTTTGTGTTAATGGTGCAAGGAAATTAATTTGTTTTATTCTGGAGTCTAAGAAGTGGCCTGCTTGCCTTTCGGCTGAGTCTTTTGCCCATTGTACATTATAGTAATCTTTTGGACAGTCTTTTCCAGTAATACGATAGTATTTAATTCCAGTATGAACACGGACACCATCATAGGCAATATATGGTTTGATATAGTCATAGTCAAGATCATAACCAATGTCACGATAAAATTCACGATAGTTGAAATCTCCTGGATAACCGTTAATAGAGCTCCAAACTTGTCTAGAGGATTCAATATCACGTCCAAAAGCAACAACACCACCAGGTGAAACGATTGGAGCAAAAGTTCCATAAACTGGAGTAGGGTTTGCATATAAGATTCCATGAGATTCTGTAATAATGTATTCAATACCAAACTCTTTTAAATATTTGTCTGCTTCTGGAATATATCCACACTCTGGAAGCCAGATTCCACGAGGAGGTTTTCCAAAATATTTTTGATAAGTTTGAACGCCAACTGCAATTTGTGCTTTAACAGTTTGTTCTGTTACATAAAGAATAGGAAAATAGCCATGAGTTGCACCACAAGTAATAATTTCTAATACGCCAATATCTTGAAAATGTTTAAATGCTTTAATTAAGTTACAATTGTAGATGTCTTTAAACATATGTAAATCATTTGAATAGCGATCTAAATAATAGTGGGATAATTCATTTAATCTAGCGTCACCTACAGTTCTTTTAACTTCCTTTTTTGCAAGCTCAATATGTTTATTTAAATATTTAATATATCTTTCTTGTAATAGTTTATTATCAAGCATACAAAGTAGAGGAGGAGTTATAGACATGGTGATACGAAAATCTACTTTTTCATCCACTAATTTTTGAAAGTTAGTAAGTAAAGGAAGATATGTTTCAGAAATTGCTTCATATAACCATTGTTCTTCTAAATAATTTTCACTTTCTGGATGATGAATGAAAGGTAAGTGTGCATGTAATACAAAACTTACATAACCTTTTGGATTTGACATTTTTATTTCTCCTTTGTAATTAAAATATATAGAAAAGCCCCACTAGGCTTAAGAAAAAGTGTGTGGGACTTTATTTAAAAGTAGATGTTGGATTGGAAGAAGATGGATTAGATAAATCCATATTATCATCTAAAATCTCATC
Organism: Erysipelotrichaceae bacterium; assembly: GCA_021769225.1. Taxonomy (GTDB): domain Bacteria; phylum Bacillota; class Clostridia; order TANB77; family CAG-508; genus JAETTH01. The sequence goes on along the minus strand of JAETTH010000022.1, from coordinate 16,742 downwards.
TTTATAAATTTCTTTATATAAATCATATATATTATAAATCTTGCCCATGTTTTTCATAAATGAAAGACTTGCAATATCTTTCGTATTTACTTGGTTTGTTTTTACATTTTTAAAAAATACAGTTTTTTGATTTTTATCAAATAGAATATGGTCGTTTGGTGCTTCGATTTCATTAGAAGAAGTAACATATAAATAGTTATTTGGAATTTCTACATATTGATTAATTGGCCTTCTTCCTAATTCAAGTTTATATTTACAATTACTATCATTAACATGGATATACCAGCTATTAGCATAGTCATTAATATCGACTTCAAAAGAATAATTCATTGTTTCATTGTGGATGACTAGAACTGGTTTTGTGTTATAAAAGAAGTATTCTCCATATTGATTAATATAGTTTTGTTTGTCTTCATCTGAAATATCCCAGTAGACAAATAGGGCAGTTGGTGTTTGATATAATAGTTTAATAACTGTTTGATTATATCGATATGGCAAATCATAATATTCTAATTTGTTTTTTAAAACATCTTTTTTAACTTTAGTAGCTGTTGTCTTTTTTCGTGTTGCTTTCTTTTTCGTGTCTTTGGGTACTTTAGTAGATGAAGTAGATTTAGATGTTTTGGTTATTTTGGTAATAGTTTTAGCTACTTTTGATGTTGCTACTTTCTTTTTAGAAGTAGTAGTCTTTTTTTCAGCAAGTGTTTTCTTTTCTTCTTTTACTTTAGGAGAAGCTTTGCTTTCTTTTGGCTTAGTAGTTTTAGAAGACGTAGCTTTTTGGGAGGTTGCTTTGATTTTAGGAGCATCCTCAACATTTTTTTCAACATTTTTAGCAGCTTTTTTTATTACTTTTTTTTCTTCTAAAACTTCATCATTTTTTGTTTTTCTTGGCATTGCTTTTTTCCTCCTTAGTAAAATTAAAATATCTTACAATATACTATATCAAAATTAAAAGAATTACAAGTCTAAAATTGACTTTTTTAATATTTTTTAGAGAAAAATGAAAAAAATATTTTAAACAATGGAACAATATGAGAAATTTAGCAAAAATGCAAAAATACTAAAAAAATATTTAAAAATTTTAGCAAAACTTGTTTACTTTTGCAAAAAACTTGTATACAATAGGAGTAACATTAAATGAAAAAGGGATACAAAAGAAAATATTTGAAAGGGGCCTAAAAAAGATGAGAATCTTAATGCTAAGTTGGGAATATCCACCAAGAATTGTAGGAGGAATAGCTAGAGTTGTACACGACTTATCACATCGTTTAATCAAAGATGGACATGATGTTACAGTTGTTACATATAAAGATGGAGATACTCCAGAATATGAGAATGACAAAGGAGTAAAGGTTTATCGAGTTAATAATTACATGATTAATCCAAATAATTTTATTGATTGGATTTTACAATTAAACTTTAATTTAGCAGCAAAGGCATCACAATTGATTACAACAGAGGGAAGTTTTGATGTTATTCATGCACATGATTGGCTTGTAACATATGCTGCTAAAAATTTAAAAGACGCATTTAATATACCTATTGTTTCTACTATTCATGCTACTGAAGCCGGCAGAAACAGTGGCATCCACGATGAAACACAAAGATATATCAATGATACTGAATGGTTACTTACTTATGAATCAACAGAAGTAATTGTAAATAGCAACTTTATGAAAGGTGATTTACAAAGACTATTTGGTTTACCATTTGAAAAAATTAATGTAATTCCAAATGGAATTAACTTAACTAATTTTAATGGGATTGAAAGGGATTACGATTTTAGAAGAAATTATGCAATGGACAATGAAAAAATAATTCTTTTCTTAGGAAGATTAGTATATGAAAAAGGAATTCAACATTTAATTTCAGCAATGCCTAAAATATTAGAAGGATATCATGACGCAAAATTAGTAATTGCTGGAAAAGGTGGAATGCTAGATGATTTAAAAGCACAAGTAAGTAGTATGGGATTAGATAATAAAGTATGTTTTGCAGGATATTTAAATTCAAAACAAGTATGCAAAATGTATAAAGCAGCCGATATTTCAGTATTCCCAAGTACTTATGAACCTTTTGGAATTGTAGCATTAGAGGCAATGCTTGCGGGAAATCCAGTTGTTGTATCTGATATAGGAGGACTAAATGAAATTGTAACACATGGAGTAGACGGTATGAAATCCTATGCAGGAAATCCAAACTCAATTGCAGACTCTATTTTAGCACTTCTATATGATCATCAACTTTGCGATAATATTGTAAAGAAAGCAAAAGCAAAAGTAAGAGAAGAATATAACTGGACGAAAATAGCTCAAGACACCCATTTCATATATCAAAAAGCCATTTGTGAAACAATGGCAGAAAGACAAAGTAAACAAATTGCACAAGAAAATGCAAAGAAGGCAAAAAAGGCAAAAAATAATGAAAGTGAAATTACTAACCTTCTATCCTTCAAAAAACGCCAAGCTTATGCATAACAAAATAATATGAGGAGGAAAACTATGAATGTTTATGATACAGCAAATAATTTAGCAGAAGAACTAAAAAAATCGAAAGAATACTTAGATTACAAAAAAGCCAAAGAAGAAATTAACCAAGATCCAGAAATGAAGAAAAAAATTGAAGAATTTGAAAAAATTCGTTATGATGCACAAGTCCTATCCATGAAAGGTGAAAAGAACGAAGAAAAAATGAAAAAACTACAAGAGTTATATCAAATGCTTGTCGAAAATAAAGGAATTAAAGAATATTTTGATTTAGAAGTAAAATTCAATGTCCTATTATCCGATGTAAATAAGATTATAGGAGAAGCTGTAAAAGATGTTTTAGTTTAAAAATAGGAGAATTTATATTAACCAATATTTTATCTACTTATTAAAATAAGAGTAATTAGGATATCTAATTGCTCTTAAATTGTTTTATCAATTAATTGAATATATAACTAAAAAGGAGAAAAAAGATGGAATATTTAATTGTGTTTTTCCTTATGATAATTTCTAATGTTATATTAAAACAAATATTGGGAGTTAAAATTAAAAAAATCAAACAATTAGTAAAACAAAAAGAGCAAGGATTAGAAGCTATTGAAGAAAAGCTACCAGAAAATCAAAAGATTTGTAGAAATATATTAAAAAAGTTAAATTTGAAAGAAGTTGTAATAGAAGAAGATGAAAATTCAGATACTAGCCTATATATTGCATTGTCAAATAAAATCTTATTAGGAAAAATACAAAATCGATATATGGCAGTTCAGACAATTGCACATGAGTGTATTCATGCCAAACAAAGTAAAAAACTTCAAATATCAAATTTTATATTATCTAATCTTTATTTACTTTATTTTATCGTTATTCTTTTTCTTACACTATTTCAAATTATACACCCATCTTTTTTACAAATTAGTATCCTATTTTTACTATACCTTTTATGGTATCTAGTGAGAAGCTATTTAGAAACAGATGCTATGACAAAAGCACCATATTTAGCAAAAGAATATCTACAAGAAAATCAGATTTTACAACCAGAAGAATTAGAAAAACTAATGCAAGAATATGAAAGAGTAAATCGAATGGGAATTCCTTTTATTCATTTTCAGCTATTTTTTAGTGGTAGTTTAAAAATTATGATTTATTGTATTGTATGTTTTGTTTTTGCAATCTTGTAAAGGAAAATCTGATAAAGATAAAAGAAAAAATACCACAATAAAAAGAGCAGAATTAAAATTATTCTGCTTTTTTATTATAGCAATTATCATATCATCAGATAAAGTAAAAGTCACGTGTTTTTGAGATAAAGGCTTTAGATTTACTAATTTACTATAGCCCCCTTACTTTTATTAAAGTTCCGTAATAAACCTTCAAATAAAAACTTTCTTATGTTTGGTATAACGCTATAACAAGAGAGTTTCATGTAAATAAAAATAAAATCAAAATAAAAGTAAAAGTAAAAGAAAATACAAAAAAAGGGAAAAAACAAATTAGACTTTCGGCAATTTTCTTTTACAAAAGTCTTTCCATCTGCACGAAAATGCGGTATAATATTACATATTGTATATTTTGGGAGAACAATAATGTTAAAAAAATGGGAATATTATGAAGAGAACAAGGAAAAACAAGAAAAGATTGTAAGAAAGTTTAATATTAGTCCACTATTAGCTAACATTTTAATTAATCGTGGAATTATAGAGGAAGAAGACATTGAAGTATTTTTAAACCCAACTAGACACAGTTTCCATGATCCCTATTTAATGCCAGATATGAAAAAGGCAGTTGAGAGAATTTTACAAGCTATTAAAGATAAACAAAAAATTATGATTTATGGAGATTATGATGTAGATGGAATTACAAGTATCACTGTACTTAAAAAATTCTTAGAAGAAAGGGGCTTAGAGGTAGGAGCATATATTCCAAATCGCTTAGATGAGGGATATGGATTAAATAAAGAAGCAATTAAACAAATTTATGATAAGCAATATCGTTTAATGATTACGGTAGACTGTGGTATTTCAGGAATAGAAGAAATTGAATATGCAAACGAATTAGGAATTCAGACCATTATTACAGATCACCATGAGCCAGCAGAGACTTTACCAAATGCTTTAGCAGTTGTCGATCAAAAAATTAAGACAAGTATTTATCCATTTCGTGGATTAGCTGGGTGTGGTGTCGTATTTAAGTTAATTCAAGCAATTGGTATAGCATTAAAGTTAGATGAAAAAGAATATTTAAAATATTTAGATATTGTATGTGTAGGAACGATTTCTGATATTGTTCCTTTAGTAGATGAAAATCGAGTGATTGCAAAATTGGGATTAAAGCTAGTCAATGTAACGAAAAATATAGGGCTTAAAACTTTATTAGATTCTACTGGATATTCTGTTATTGATTCTGGTAGTATCTCTTTCGGAGTAGCACCAAGAATTAACGCCTGTGGAAGGATGGGATTTGAACAAGAAGCATTAAAATTATTCCTAACAGAAGATAAAAAAGAAGCAATGGCAATTACAGAGAAATTAAATCAATATAACAAAGAAAGACAAGAAACAGAAAAGAAAATATTTGAAGAAGCAGTTCAAATGATTGAAGAGAGTGAAAAAGATAAAAATTGCATTATTTTAGGAAGTCAAAATTGGCATCATGGAGTTATTGGAATTGTTTCATCTAAAGTAACAGATATGTATTATAAACCAAGTATATTAGTATGTTTTGAGGAAGAAGAAGCAAAGGGTTCAGGAAGAAGTATTTCAGGATTTGATTTGCATGAAGCATTAGGAAAATGTAGTAGTCACTTAGAACGATTTGGTGGCCATGAAATGGCTGTTGGACTTAGCTTAAAGACGGATGAGTTTGAACAGTTTAAAGAAGAGTTTGAACAATATGCAGAAAATAGTAATATCAAAGAGCTAGTACCAGTTATTAAAGCAGATGGACAAATTACATTAAAAGATTTTCGTGTAGATTTTGTTTCTGAGTTAAAACTATTAGAGCCATTTGGAGAAGCAAATAAAGTTCCTTTATTTATTTATCGAAATTTAAAAATTGATTCGATTCGTGCTTTATCAGAAGGAAAACATTTAAAACTTACCTTAAAAGATGGAAATACTGTAATTCAAGCAATTGGATTTAATATGGGAGCTTTATCAACAGAATATTTAATTGGTGATAAAATTGATATGATTGGAACCTTAGAAATTAATCGATTTAATGGATTTGAAAGTGTACAAATGAATTTAAAAGATATTCGTAAATCTTATTAATTTAACCTTCAAATCAAATGAATTAGAAAAATAAAAATAGAAAAATAGAAAATACAAACAAAGTGACAGAGGGGAGTGAAAGATATATGGATGACATGGGAAATGTAGAAAATGCAAAAAATGTGACCATAGAAGATATTATCAAAAAAGTAAAACAAAGGAATCGTCTAACAAGTAATACAAAATTAATTCAAAAAGCATATGACTATGCTTATGAGCACCATAAAAACCAAAATAGAAAATCAGGTGAACCATATATTATTCACCCATTACAAGTTGCTAACATTTTAGTTGACATTGGTTTAGATGAAGCAACTATTTGTGCAGCTTTATTACATGATGTAGTAGAAGATACAAATGTAACAAATGAGGATATCAAAAGAGAATTTTCAGAAGAAATTGCAGAGATGGTAGAAGGAGTTACCAAACTTGGAAAATTAGAATACACAACAGCACAAGAACAACAAGTAGAAGACTATCGAAAAATGTTTTTAGCAATGGGAAAAGACATTAGAGTGATTATCATCAAATTAGCAGATCGTTTGCACAATATGAGAACACTAAGCTTTCTAAAAAAAGAAAGACAATTAGCAAATGCAGAAGAAACGATGGAGCTATATGCACCACTTGCTAACCGTCTAGGACTATATTCTCTAAAATGGGAACTAGAAGATTTATCTTTTATGTACCTATATCCAGAAGAATACAAAGAAATCGTAGAAGGAATTGATAAAAAAAGAGAAGAAAGATTAGGATTCATCGAAAAAATTATGGATGAAATCCGACTAGAACTAAGGAAACAAAAAATAGATGCAGAAGTAACAGGAAGAGCCAAACACTTATACAGTATTTATCGTAAAATGAAAAGAGACAACAAGACATTAGATCAGATTTATGACTTGTTTGCTCTAAGAATTATTGTAAATTCCGTTAAAGACTGTTATGCTGCTTTAGGTGTTGTCCATGACTTATACAATCCAATGCCAGGAAGATTTAAAGACTACATTTCTGTACCAAAACCAAACATGTATCAATCTTTACATACCACTGTTATTGGACCAAAAGGAACACCATTTGAAGTACAAATCCGTACCTGGGACATGCATCGAATTGCTGAATTTGGTATTGCGGCACACTGGGCATACAAAGATGCATCCAAAGTAAAAAAAGCAAATGTTACAGTAAAAGACGATAAATTAGCATGGCTAAGAGAAACCTTAGAATGGCAAAAAGACATGCAAGATCCACAAGAATTTTTAAACACTTTAAAAACAGAACTATTTGAAGATGAAGTATATGTATTTACGCCCAAAGGAGCAATAAAAGTCTTACCAAGAGGAGCAACACCAATTGACTTTGCCTATAGTATCCATGCTGAAATTGGACATCATATGATAGGATGTAAAGTAAATAGCAAGATGGTACCAATCATCACCAAACTTCATAATGGTGATATTGTAGAAATTCTAACATCTGATACAGCAAAAGGACCAAGCCGTGATTGGTTAAAATTCATTAAAAGTTCCTCTGCCAAAACCAAAATTCAACAATGGTTTAAAAAAGCACAAAGAGAAGAAAACATCGTAAAAGGAAAAGAGCTTTTAGAAAAAGAAATCAAACGAATTGGTATGGAATATGGAGAACTATTTAAAACAGAATATGTACAAGCAGCAATGGATAGATATAAATTCTTATCTTTGGATGATATGTATACCAATGTGGGATTTGGAGCTATTTCACCAGTTAAAGTCATTGCTAGAATACTAGAAGAATATCGAAAAGATCACAAAGAAGAAAATATTGAAGAAAAGATTGAAGAGCTATCCAAAGAAAAAACAAAACGAGCTAAAGGCTCAAAAGCAGGTGTTATTGTAAAAGGAATTGATAATTGTTTAGTAAAATTATCGAGATGCTGTAACCCAGTACCAGGAGATAATATTATAGGATATATTACAAAAGGTAGAGGAGTTACCGTCCATCGAATAGATTGTGTTAATGTAAAAGACTTATTAGCACAAGAAGATCGTATTATTGATGTATACTGGGCAAATGAAGAAAAAGTAGCATATAATGTAGATATTGAAATTTATGCAAATGATCGTTCAGGCCTTTTATCTGATATTATTCAAGTATTGCAAGATACAAAAACAAAATTAATGGCAGTTAAGGCACAGGCAAATAAAGAAAGAATTGCTCTAACAGAAGTAACAGTAGAAGTGGAAAATATTGAACAATTAGAAAAGACTTTAAAGGCACTAAGAAAAGTGGATAGTGTTTATGAAGTAAAAAGAAAGAAATAAAGCATAAGAGGAAGAAAAAGGAGAAGAAAAGTCAAATGATATTAAAAAGACTAAAGTTAAATACTCCATTAGGAGAGCCAACCAATTGCTATATTATAGCGGATGAAAATAAAAAAGAGGCTATGGTGATTGATCCAGGTGGAGAGGTTGATAAAATTGTTGATATGTTAAATACATTAGCTGTAAATTTAAAATATATCTATTTAACACATTGTCATGGTGATCATATTGCTGGTATACCAGAGCTAAAAAGAAGATGTGGTGGTAAAGTATTAATTCATCGTGATGATGCAGAGGGGTTAGTCAATAAAGATATTAGTTTGATCAACTATATTGGAGTAGAGGAAGAGAGGCTTTTAGCAGCTGATGCTAGAGTAGATGATGGTGATACGATTCATGTAGGAGATATTAAATTAAAGGTGATTCATACTCCAGGACATACCAAAGGAGGAAGCTCTCTTTACTCGGAAGAATATAAAATGCTATTTTCTGGTGATACTCTATTTCATGGTACTTGGGGTAGAACTGATTTACCAACTAGTAGTTTTGAAGATATTATTAAATCAATTTCATATAAACTACTTGTTTTACCAGAAGATACCATTGTTTATCCAGGACATGGAAAGTCCACTATGATTTCAGAAGAAGAACCAATCTATTATGATTTAAAACCAAGAGAAGATTAGAAAAATAAAAGGAGAAAAAAGATATGAGTAAGATTGTACAACCAAGAACTTTATCTGGATTTATGGAATTACTTCCCAAAGAACAGATTTTGTTTAATAATATGAAAGAAAAGATAAAAGCAGCATATGAAAGATTTGGATTTTTACCATTAGATACACCAGTGGTTGAATTATCTGAAGTTTTACTTGCTAAAGCTGGAGGAGAAACAGAAAAACAAATCTATAGTTTTCAAAAAGGAGAGCACAATTTAAGTTTAAGATTTGATTTAACAGTTCCTTTAGCTAAATATGTTGCTATGCATCAAGGAGAGCTTGCTTTCCCTTTTAGACGTTATCAAATTGGAAAGGTGTATCGTGGAGAAAGAGCACAAGCTGGAAGATTTCGTGAGTTTTATCAATGTGATATTGATATTATTGGTGATGAGACATTAAGTCTTATCTATGATTCTGAAATTCCAAGCATTATTTACAATATTTTTAAAGAGCTTAAATTAGGTGATTTTACCATTTGTATGAATAATCGAAAATTACTAAATGGTCTATTTGCAAGTTTAGGATTATCTGAAATTGCAAGTGATGTTATGAGAATTATTGATAAATTAGAGAAAATTGGAAAAGAAAATGTGATAGCAGAGCTAAAAGAGTTAGGAGTTTCCAAAGAGGCAATTGATAAAGTAATGGACTTTATTGCAATTCAAGGAAGTACAGGGGAAGTAATTGAAGCTTTAGAAGGATTACAGATTCAAAATGAAGTTTTTGTAGAAGGACTTGCTCAACTAAAAGAAGTAACAGAGAATGTAAAACTATTTGGAGTACCAGAAGAAAACTTTAAAATTGATTTAACAATTGCAAGAGGTCTAGATTATTATACAGGAACAGTTTATGAAACATTTTTAAATGATTATCGTCAAATTGGAAGTATTTGTTCTGGAGGAAGATATGAAAATCTAGCAGAATTTTATACAACGAAAAAATTACCAGGAGTAGGAATTTCTATTGGACTTACCAGACTTTTCTATCAGCTAAATGAATTAGGAATTTTAGAAGAAGCTAAAAAATCAATTTCTGATGTATTAGTTGTACCAGCTTTTGATGAAATTAAACAAGCAATTGTGATTTCAAATCAGTTAAGAGAAGCGGGAATTAATACAGAAAGTTACTTAAATGATAAAAAATTAAAAGCCAAGATGAAATATGCAGACAAACTAGATATTCCTTTCTTAGTAATTATTGGAGAAGAGGAATTAAAAGAAAACTTAGTTTCTTTAAAAAATATGCTAACAGGAGAGCAGGTAAAAGTTTCATTAGAGCAAGCAATTAACATGATTAAAAAAGAAAGATAGTAAAATAGAGGAAAAGAAAACGGATATAAAATCTGTTTTCTTTTTTATAGGGTGAGACATAAAATCATCTTTTTCGAATATATATAGTAAAGAGACTTTGGACAAAGGAGAAAAAGATGATTAACTTAGCAGTAATCAATTTAAAGGATTTAATCAAATATCTGGTAGGATTAATTACAACAATCTTAGTGGTTGTTGGTCTTGCTAGGTATTTTTCAAGTATAAAAGAACAAGCTAGTCAAATAGGAGAAAAGGTAACTAGCTATTCTTTTATTACTTGTCTAGATGAAGCAATTCCAGCAATACGATTTACAAATCATAAAGAAGTGGTAAAAGATGATAGACCAATTTATGAAAAGATTTTAGCTATGAATTTAAATATGACAACTGCTATGACAGAGAAAAATATTGTGCCAGAAGAAAATCCAATTACAGTAGCAAATGATCCAAATAATGAAGAATTAAAGGAAGCACAAACAGGTTTAGAAACTAAGGTAGTAGAAGAAAAAAATGGAGCAAATAACAAATACACAACAAACTATAATGGAGTACAGATAAAAAATGAATCAAAGTATAATTTAACAGAGGATATGTTAAAACCAGATATAGAAGTAAGAAATAAAAATATTATGATTTATCATACTCACACCTGTGAAAGTTATACAGCAAGTCCAGGATATGAGTATACAGCAACAGGAAATTATCGAACAACAGATAAGAACTTTTCTGTAGCAAGAGTAGGAACAGAACTGGAAAGATATTTAAAAAATTATGGATATAATGTAATTCATGATACAACATATCATGACTATCCATCTTATACAGGTTCTTATGATCGTTCTTTAAAATCGATTCAAACCATGCTAGAAAAAACACCAGATACAGATATTATCTTTGATGTACATCGTGATGCGGTAGGAAATGGAGATACTTATGGTCCAACCGTTATGATTGGAGAAGAAGCAGTTGCTCAGATTATGTTTGTCATTGGAACAGATGGAGGCGGACTAGAACATCCAAATTGGGAACAAAATTTAAAGTTCGCAATCAAAGTAGTAGAAAAGGGAAATCAAATGTATCCAGGACTCTTTAAACCAATTATGGTAAGAAATACAAGATATAACCAACAGATAGCAAAAGGTGCTAGTATTATAGAAGTAGGAGCTACTGCAAATACATTAGATCAATGTTTAAATAGTATGAAATATTTTGCAAAAGTATTAAATGAGGTGATTTAAGAAAGTAGCAGTAATAAATAGTTATAAAGAAGAGTAAAAGAAATATCATAAGACTGATAATTTTAAGCAATATAAAAGCAACCTATTTATTCTATTTTTAAGAAATATTTCATATGGTTGCTTTTTTAATATTTGTCTATTAATTAGAAAGGTCTAAAAGGAAATCTTGGACGTCTACGTAATAATTCTCTTAATAATAAGATCCTTATTAAATCTCTTAAAAATCTATTACGACGACGTGGTCTTGTTTGTCTATTTTCTTGTATTTCTTCATTACCTGACCCAGCATTTCTAACTTCAACTGAAATATCAACATTGATTCTTCCATCAGCTTCTACTCTATCATAAATATCATCTGTCATCATATCTATCATTTCCTCAGTTACAGGTGTTCTGATATTGTCACAAGCAACACATACCATAGGATAAACAACTCTATAAACTTCAGGGTACATTCTTTCTAAATCATCTGAATATGCTTCCATATGAGGACATGAAAACATAGATGGAGACATAGATGTACGCATATTTGGATAGCCTATTAAACTTCTCATATATTCATCATAATCTTGATAATTCATAATTCCACCTCCTATCATATAATATGTAAGTTTAAGAGAATAAGTAACTAAAAAATACCTAAGAGAGTAGCAATAAAGAAATAATATTCATAAAATACTATAAATTTATTGGAAAGGAAAATGTATTATGAGAGATTATGTAAAAACATCACTTGAATTACATCTGTTTTTTGCAAGAATCATGAAAGAACATGCCATATTTTTGCAAGCAGGATTTATGCCCAAAAATACAGAGTATATTCAAGAAGCCATGTTATACAAAAGACAATTTGAAAAACTTTTATCAGATACAGTAAGTTTAAGTAATTGTGTAATAGGAGATAAGGTCTTAGTTTCTGGAGAAATAGTAACAAGATTTACATATGGTGCAGAAAGAAAAACAGAAGAGCTTACAGGAATTACAATAGATTCAAACATCACACTTCAGGAACTAAAATTAACAAGTGATAATTATTATGGAATGTCAGATATTACTCAATATGTATGTTACTTAAATAATACAGCAATTACATTATTAGATGGATTAATCAGTTTAAAAGAAAGACTATTAAGAAATGTATTGTGTTGTAGAATATTTACAGCAAATTATCCATTATTAATCGAGCACATTCTTCGTGAAGCAAAATTATATAGGCAATATGTAATGATGTTGCAAAGGGGAGAAAATATAAACTCTCTAAATATGAAACAGGTAGAATTATTTTGGAATCAAATTATGATGGAACATGCACTATTTATAAGAGGATTGCTTGATCCAACCGAAAATGATTTAATCATTACTGCTGATAGTTTTGCAAAAGATTATCAAAAGCTAATAGAAGAAGCAAAAAATATGACAGATGAAACCATAAGAAGTGTTACAGATAAAACAATTGCAGAAACACAAAAATATATAGAATTTAAAACAGCAGGGACAGAAGGAATTAAAGAGTGTGAGATAAGATCTATTATATTACCTCTTTTAGCAGATCATGTATTAAGAGAAGCAAATCATTATTTTAGAATACTACAAGATTAGGAATTAATTTAGATTTTACTGTTATCTTTACTATATAGTAAATATTTGGATATTCTTCGCCATCTATTACAACAGAAAGGACAGAAGCTGATATCAGACATTTGTTAATATATTAAATAGTAATATAGCGAGGATACTAGAAAAATAGATAGTAATAGCAATGGTTATCCACATCTTTAAATAAAGAATAGAAGAGTATCTTAGAGATAAGATACTTTTTCGCTTTTAGAAAATAATTAATTCAAAATTAGAAAAAATATTGCATTAAAAAAACTCTTGAGATACAATAAAGAAAACTTAAGAAAAGAGAGGTAAATAAAATGACAAATCTAAAATTAAATACAGAATTTACTGGAATTGATAAAAAGGAAATGATGAACTATGCAAAAGAAGTATTAAAATATCACAATGAAATGAATGAAAAAGCAAATGATGAAAATGAGTTTTTAGGATGGCTAAACCTTCCTGACAATTATGATAAAAAGGAATTTGAAAAGATTAAGAAATGCGCAAAAAAAATTATAAAAGACTCGGATGTTTTAGTAGTTATTGGAATTGGTGGTTCTTATTTAGGAGCAAGAGCTGTTATATCTGCTCTTAACTCTACTTTCTATAACATGATAAAAAAAGAAGATAGAAAAACACCTCAAGTTGTTTATGTAGGAAACAATTTAAGTCCTAACTATATCACTGATTTAATAGAACTAATTGGCGATCGAGAATTATCTGTTAATGTCATATCAAAATCTGGAACAACGACAGAACCAGCTATTGCTTTTCGTATTTTTAGAGAGCTATTAGAAAATAAATATGGAATTGAAGAAGCAAGAAGTAGAATCTATGTAACAACAGACAAAGAAAAAGGAGCTCTTCATACTTTAGCACAAGAAGAAGGTTATGAGACATTTGTTATTCCAGACAATGTAGGGGGAAGATATTCTGTTTTAACAGCAGTAGGGTTACTTCCTATTGCAGCGTCTGGTATTAATATTGATAAACTGATGAAAGGTGCTAAAGAAGCAAAAGAAAGATATTCTGATAGTAATTTAAAATATAACGAATGTTATCAATATGCTGTTATTCGAAATATGCTATATCAAAAGGATAAAACCATTGAAATCTTAGTTAATTATGAACCAAGAATGGGATATTTTACAGAATGGTGGAAACAACTATATGGGGAAAGCGAAGGAAAAGAGGGAAAAGGAATTTTTCCATCAGGAGTTCAATTTACAACTGACTTACACTCAATGGGACAATATATCCAAGAAGGTAGAAGAAACTTATTTGAAACTGTTATTAACATAGAAAAAGCAAATCATGATATTCAGATTCAGTTAGACGAAGATAATCTAGATGGGTTAAACTACCTAGCAGGAAAAGGACTAGACTATGTAAACAAAAAAGCAATGGAAGGAACAATTCAAGCACATGTTTCAGGAGATGTTCCTAATATTGTTATCAATATGGAAACATTAGATGAAGAAAATCTAGGACAATTAATCTATTTCTTTGAAAAAGCATGTGCTATGTCTGGTATGATATTAGGAGTAAATCCATTTAATCAACCAGGAGTAGAAAAATATAAAACAAACATGTTCAAACTTTTAAAAAAGCCAGGATATGAAAAATAGGATAGGAGTAAGAAAATGGGTGTAGAATTAGAAAAAAATCTATCCATCTTATACCAAGAATTTATCAAACTGTATGACAAGATTTTAAAAGAAAACCATATTGATACAAAAAATTTACAAACTTTCATAGACTATAGTTTTCTAATCAAAGCATTAAAAAAAGAAAAAGAACCACTATTTAATAAAATAGAATACCTATTCTTTGATAGCAAAGAAAGTGAAATAGAAAAAATGGAACATCTATTAGAATTATATGAAAAAGTAAAGGAAATGTACAATGAAAAATAAATGGATAGAGAAGTTATTACAAGAAATTTCACAAAATATTGATAAAAAACCTTGTTACCGTGATATTGCTTTTATTGTAGAAGATCAAAAACAATATAAGGCTTTTGAGGAATCTCTTAGAGTGCAAACCGGAGAAGAAATTTCAAAAGAAGAAATTCTATTAGAAATTGGAAAAGCATATATAGAATTTAAAGATAATTCTAATGCGACAGGAGCTTATCTTGTAGCAAATGAAAATGAACTTTCTATAGAAGAAAGAGAAAAAATTATTCTAGAATTTGCAAGAAAGAATTTAAAAATTCTTGGAAATATTATGACAAGATCAAAAGCAATAGAGTTTCAAACAAAAAAATATAATAAAAAATATATGAAAGTTGATTCAGCTTTAGAAGTAAAGGCAGAAGATGTTATTAATCAATTTAGTGAAGAGAAACTAAAAAGAAAATCGCCTAGTGAGTTATTTACTATGTTAGCTTTTTGGACCAATAAATTTATTAAATATATTGATGTTATTGAAGAAGCATATATGTATGCAAAAGATACAGAAGGGCAGGATCTATCTTATATTTCTACAGCAGAAGAAGACAAAATTCTTTATCAATCTTATCAAAAGAAAAGAGTCATAGAAAAAATTTGCCAAGAAGCAGAAACAGAACAGGAAAAAGAACAATTAATCGTAGAGTACTCAGCAAGCTATACACAGCTTTTTGGAGAAGGAACGTCCTTAGAAGATGATTATGCAGATATGAACTTATTTGAGAGGATGAAACAATCACTTTATGTATCTAAAAATATGGCAATTAATCGTATTTTAATAGATAGAATTAATGAAATTTATGCTAATAATCCAATTAGAACAATCAAAAATTGGGGAATTCAAGAAGATCCAAAATATAAATCAAAATATATTGTAATAATTGAGCTTCCAGGATACCTTTTACCTGTAACAATTCATATGCCAAAGGTTAGTATTAGTAAAATGTTAAAAGAAAATGATATATCTAAAATTTCTTTCCCAGAATATAAAACACAAAGTGATTTTACTACACAAACGGGAGAATATCTGGGAGCAAGTATTATGGTACAAGCAACAGATGTTCAGGCTGAAGCGATTCGTAAAGCTGCTAAAAAGAATAGGCAGAATAAAACTTTACAGCATATACGAAAACAAGTATTTAATGAATATCAACAAAGAACCAATACAGAGTTAGAAATAACATCTGAAGAAAGATAGTAAGTAGAGAAAAGTTATAGAAAGAAATAATTTAGTAGCCATGGTCAAAGTAGCAGAAAGTTGTAGCATAACAGGAACTAAAATCACATTAACAGTATATGAATATACATCTTCAGCTATTACAATATTATGGAGCAGTACGTCCTGTAGTTTTATTAAAATCCATGGATAGGAAGAATCGATGAGAAATAAAGAAATTTTATAATACTTGCAAAAAAAATTTATATTTACAAAATTAATAAGAAACGATATAATAATTTTAAGATGAAAACAAAGGAGGAAAAATAAAAAATGAATAAGGAAAACTTAAGAAAAGAGAAACGAAATCAAGGTATCACATTAGTTGCCTTAGTGATAACCATTATCGTCTTACTTATCTTAGCAGGAATCACACTATCTATGGTATTAGGACCAAATGGAATTATCGATAGAGCAAAACAGGCAAAAGAACAAACAGAAGGGGCGGCTTTAAATGAACAAGAAATATTAAATGGAGTAGACAGCTATATCAATGAGCAACTATCTGGAACAAATAGTAATTCATCATCAGTAAAAAAGGATGGAAGTTTTGATACAGCAAAAGGAGTTAACTCACCAAAGATAACAGGAACAGGATTAAAACCAGTATACTTTAATGGAGAAGAAAAAGTATATTTAACAGAAGC
>JAETTH010000131.1 GCA_021769225.1 Erysipelotrichaceae bacterium | reverse complement strand
GCTCCCATAAAAGCACCTTTAACGGGACCGTAAATCAAAGATGTGATTACTGTTGGAATAAAACAAAGAATTGCAACAGACGCCATACCGGCAGGAATCATACCCGCAGTGTAAGTGAAGAAAATTGTAATCCCGAACATAATACTTAAAAAAGTAAACTCTGTTGTGTCTTTAAATAATCTATTACTCATAATTAACCTCCGTTCTCACTCCTCATCTACTATATATAAAGGATGCAAGACGATTTTTTTGTAGTTAAGAACATTATATCATCACCCATTTTATTGTCAATAAAAAATCTTTTTTCGGCAAAAAAAGATAATTTCTTATAATATAAATGTATTTTTAAATAAAAATCTTTTATTATCTATTGTAATTATTCATAAACTTACAAAAAAGAGCATATTAATATGCTCTTTTCATTATTATTTAATTATAATACTATAATTTTCTTTTCTTGGTTTAGCTTCTTTAACATCACCTTTTGAATACCCTAAAGCTAAAGCTCCCACTCCGACAACATCATCACTAACTCCCCATTCATTTAACAGTTCTCTTCCCTCTTTTGTGTTAAACATTTCATATTCCCTGTTGATCCAGCAAGTCGATATCCCGAGAGAATGTGCGGCAAGCATCATAGTGCCAAGAGCCAAACTTCCGTCTTGAATATGTGTACTTACATTTTTATCTGCAAGGACTATTATAATAGTTGGAGCACCATAATAAGGATTTGAATTTGTACCCATGATTTCAGCATTCATATTAACAAACTTATCTATGGTTTCTTTATTTTGAACTGCTACTATTACCGGAGACTGTTTCCCCATACCCGATGGTGCATACTCACCAGCTTTTAATATTAACTTTAAGTCATCTTCACTTACTTGTTTGTCCAAATAACTTCTTACACTTCTTCTTGATAAAATATTTTCTATAACTGCATTGCTCATAATTATACCTCCTATGCTATTTATCAATATTATAAACCCCAAATATTAAATTAAAGTGAAACTTATGCAATAAAAATTTATTTTGTTTACTGATTTAATTCTACATGTGTTTACAACGAAAATAATATTATAGTACTAAACATCACTTAAAAGGTATGTAGTTGTATTTAAGATAATTGGTAGAAATAGGTTTTAAACTAAAATATAATTTTACTATAAATCAAAAAAAATATATTATAGGTATTATATTTATAGCTATAACACTTTTGATAATCATTTTTTTATTAACATAGTAAAATAAAAAAGAGTAAAAAACACTCTTTTTTATATCAACTTATTTATTTCTTTCAACATGATACTGCTGTTAAGCGGTTTTGAGAGATGTCCGTTCATGCCGGCAGTTTTTGCCGCATGGATATCTTCAGAAAATACATCTGCTGTCATAGCTAAAATAGGAATAGTTTTAGAGTCTTTTCTTTCTAAATTTCTAATTAATTTTGTGGCTTCGTATCCATTCATAACAGGCATTTGAATATCCATTAAAATAATATCATAATAATTTTCTTCGCAAGACTTAAACATATCCAAACATTCTTTTCCGTTTGAAGCACATTCAATATTAGCTTTAGTTATAGATAATAACTCCGCTGCGATATCTCTGTTAAGTTCATTATCTTCGACAAGTAATATATTTTTATTTGTAAAATCATAATTATTAGTTTTCCTGCCCAGATAA
>JAETTH010000130.1 GCA_021769225.1 Erysipelotrichaceae bacterium | reverse complement strand
TGTACTGCCAGGCAAGTTTTGCGGCTGTCCTCATACCCACGCACCGCCTCTCTCATAAACCCTGCCGTCCTCAATCCGGATAATGCGGTCACAGGTCTGGGCAATTGCCTCGTTGTAGGTCACCATAAGTATGGTCTGATGGTACTTGTCACTGCTGGCTTTCAGAACACCCATAACCTCCATAGTTGTTTTGGAATCCAGGTTTCCGGTAGGCTCATCTGTAAACTGTACCCCCTCTTCTGTATATGTTGAAAATAGTGACTTTAACAAGATACACACTTGTGTACTGTGTACTACTTTCCAGAATTAAAGGCAAGAGCAATCCACCCCTGCCTTTATGAATTATTTATTTTTCTTTTTGTACTTGTGCTTTTTATATGGTTGAGCTGTATCTCGCTTTTCAGTTTTATTATACTTCTGCTGTCCCTTTTTAGGTGACTTAGGTTTCAATAACGAAAATGATATCTCATGATCTTTGATTATATTAGCCAGTTTGCTCTTAATAACATCAGATTCAAATTCTATCCGCCCTTCAAACACTGTAATCGGCCTATCAAAAACCTTTTCTGTTTTCTCCACAAACTCCACCAAAATATTAGGATAAAAACATACAAATTGTTCTTTTTCTTCTTTTCTTTTTGATACAGAAACTTCTTTTCTTTTTATTTTATCTCCAAACCTTTGTTCAAGTATTTTTTCGATATTATATTCTTTTTCCTCATATAATACCCAAATCTTCTTTTTAGTGACCTGATCTAGTGCAGACACCATTCCAGAAGTCAAGAATTTTTCTAATCTTTCACACGAAATAATTATTCCTTCATAATCGAATTCTTTATTATATGAAAATAATACCTCTAATTCCGTTTGATCAATCAAAGCTCTAGTATGCATATATTCATCTAATAATTCATCCGAAATTATTTCGGTTCCACTAAGTTTTCCTATCAAATCTTTTGTATACTTTCTATTATCCTGATTGTTGATTTTCTTATCATAGTGATCTTGTGCAAAATTCCAATTTCTTTCAAAAAAGTTTTCCATTCCAGGAAATACTATATCTCGAACTTGACTATAAAAACTATTTTGGTATTTTTCTCCTATATCACCTTTAATAATAAACTCATAATCTTCTGACTCATCATTTTTATAAATGAGAAGTTCATCTTTCACAAAATACAGTTTATCATAAGCAATATCTAGAATCTTATACAATTCTCTCTGTAAAACTCTTGTATTAAAAACACTGGCTTCTATTTGATTTCGTTGATATATTTCATTTATAGCCGGATAATTACTTTCCAAAAAATCTTTTGTAATTGTTTGTTCTTGACTTAAACAAACTTCTCTTTTGGATGGATGTTCAATTACATTTTTTCCACTCTCTTCAATACTTCCTGTAATCATATTAACGGAAAGTTCATTTAAATTCTTTTTGCGAATAGTAACCAACTCTCTATCTGCTAATGCCTTTTTCCCTCTAGGTGTCATAATTAACTTATTTTCTGAAGTAATTATATATTTTTGTTCAATCATATCAACTATGGTTTCCTTTAAAAGTTTAAATTCCACGCCCATAATTGAAGAAATTTCATATACATCAGATACTTCAATATCAATTAATTTTAATATTGTTTCAAAAAATAAATTAATTTCGGTTACTTCCTTCGTCAAACAGGTAATACTAATTTCACAAA
>JAETTH010000129.1 GCA_021769225.1 Erysipelotrichaceae bacterium | reverse complement strand
TTTCATTCTTTTTATAATTTTCCAGGTAATAGACCATCCACTCAGCTAGAGTATATGTGGTTTTATAACTGCCTATTGGATTTGCCATCTTCTCTTTTAGCTTTCGTTTCACCTCCGACTGCGTACTCGCATATACAAAGTGTCTTTTAGGGATTGGTTCTAAGTCGTAATAGGCCCCACACCAACGACCGTCTTTTCGCTTAAAAATTGTTCCTTCACCATTACTCCGTTTCATCATAAATTCCTCCAATCAAAAAAGCCGCTAAATAAGCGGCTTATTTTGTAGGTACTTCTGTATTTTTTTGTATCCATGTCTCCAAAGAAGTTTTCGGTATCACTTTTCTTTTTCCAAAATCAATTATTGGTAACCTTCTTAATTTCACCAACTCATACGCATAGCTTTTGCTAATTCCTAACAGTTGCGCTGCCTCCGGTATGCTGTACACTAATTTTTCCATAGGATTTGCTCCTTTCTTAATAAGTACATTATCTTTTTACTTATAAGTTAGGTCCTCTATATTTTTACACCATCGCCAATTTTAATAACAAAATGACGCTGCTCGTTTTTATTCATTGTATATGGCAACTCCGCTATATCCATTAAAAAATTAAATTCATCATGGGAAATTGGACGGTCATTTTGTCCGAGCTGTTTCATTTTACTCTCGCACCCTTCATGTCCACATATCATATAAAAAAATTTCAAGTCCTCTCTCAATGTTATCTTCAGTTTAATATTTTGCTGTTTATCTAATTCAGCTAATTTTCTCTCTTTACTAAATAAACCATCAATTGTATTTTTTATCTTCTCTCTATGGATCTCCGCTTCCTCCTTTGCCATATCCTCAATGCAAACATTCTCCCGTCCAATCCAATTCATTTGTTCTTTCAGAAATGCATCTGGATCTTCTTTTAATTTTTCTCTCATTTCATAATAATACATACGCAACTCTCTATATCTATGAAGAGAGAATTGATTTACAGTAAATAAACCGCCTAAAGTATATAATAGACCTCTCACGATTTTGATTGCCTGATCGCTATTGAACTCACTCATCAAGTTCTGCTGTATAGATAATATTCTTTCGTAATATATGTAAGAACAATACTCCTTCCCCCTATTATCTTTGAGATTATAATACCTGTTCCAATAATCATAAAAAGGTATTACATCTTGCACTCCTGGAACACCAAAATTTCGCTTATACAAGGCATCTAACAATTTCTTATATTTCTCATAAAAAGCCAGCACTGCATCCACGTACTGTAATCGCCTATTGAAATAGGATACGTCCCTTCTAGAAATAAATAAATTTACATTTTTACCATCTTTTCGTTTTCTACCTAGCATCTGGATAAATGCTTCCTCTGTATCACACAAAATCACAAGGTTTCTTAACTCTTGATCCTGAATAGAAATCCCATTATCCATGACAGCAGTTGAGATGACTATTTTTTTCTCAGTATAATTATTTTTTATCAATGCATCTACACTTGTATTTGCTTCAAAATCATCTTTATAATTAGCATCTATAAAAACAATTTCTTCTTCTTGTACCCCTTCTGACACCAATTCTTTTTTTAATGCATTTCCCTGATCAATAGAATCAATAAAAACAAGCCACTTTCCTGTCTTTTTTTTCTCAATTATTGATATTAATTCTTCAACCTTATTAAAGCTTTTGATTTTAATATAGC
>JAETTH010000021.1 GCA_021769225.1 Erysipelotrichaceae bacterium | reverse complement strand
TTGTGTAGGTTGTCAATTCACATTGTATTGGATTATCTATGTTTTTTCAATATTTAATTTTAAAAATGTAGACAAAATTTTTTTATCTTTTGCCTACATTTATTTTACACTTACAAAATGACATATTCTTGTAATAAAAAAGAAGAGCTTTAAATTACTCTTCTAATTTCTTCTATTGCTCTACTTGCTAGTTTTTCATATCTTAATTTCTTATCTCTTATTTTTTCTTCTAATTCTGGCAGAATACCAAAATTAGCATTCATTGGTTGAAACTTCTCATTTTCAGTTGCAATATATTGTGCAAGACATCCTATCATACTTGTTTTAGAAAATTGTACTTTTGTTTTTCCTTGTAACTGATTGGCAGCATTGATTCCAGCTAATAATCCTGAAGAAATGGATTCTACATATCCTTCTACTCCAGTAATCTGTCCTGCAAAATAGATTCTTTCCTCTTTTTTCAATTGATATGTATTGTTTAATAATTGTGGTGAATTAATAAAAGTGTTTCGATGCATCACTCCATATTTTACAAACTCTGCATTTTCTAAACCTGGTATCATAGAAAATACTCTTTTTTGTTCTCCAAATTTTAGGTTTGTTTGAAATCCTACCAAGTTATAGATGGTGGCTTGTTGATTATCCTGTCTTAGTTGTACAACAGCATATGGTCTTGAACCATCATGTGGATTGGTAAACCCTACTGGTTTTAATGGTCCAAATCGGATAGTATCTTCTCCTCTTTTTGCCATTACTTCAATTGGCATACACCCTTCAAAGATTTCTCTTTTTTCAAACTCATGCAACTCTATTACTTCTGCATGAACTAATGCTTGATAAAAAGCTTCGTATTGCTCCTTATTCATAGGAAGATTAATATAGTTAGCATCCCCTTTTCCATAGCGATCACCATAAAAAGCAATATTCATATTAATACTATCTTTGCTAACAATTGGTGCTGCAGCATCATAGAAATATAGCTTATCTTGTCCTGTTATCTTAGAGATTTCTTTTGATAATTTTTCTGAGGTTAAAGGTCCTGTTGCAATGATAACAATCCCTTCTTCTGGAAGACTACTTACCTCTTCTCTTATAATTTCTATATTTTCCATTTTTTCTAAATGCTCTGTTACTTGCTTTGCAAAAATTTCACGATCGACTGCTAAAGCTTGTCCTGCTGGCACTGCTGTTTGGTCTGCTATCTTAATTAATAGGGAGTCTAACATACGAAGTTCTTCTTTTAAAAGTCCACAGGCATTGGTAATACTATTTGATTTAAAAGAATTGCTACATACAATTTCTGCTAAGTTTGGATTGTTATGTGCATCTGAGTATTTGGTTGGTTTCATTTCATATAGTTTTACTTTAATTCCTCTTTTGGCAATTTGATAAGCCGCTTCTGCCCCCGCTAAGCCTCCTCCTATAATAGTAATAATATCTTTCATTTTTTCTCCTTTTTTACTTTTATCTTATTTTAATTTTAATTTTTTACATTTTTATCATACTACAATTTGTTAATTTCGACAAGATAAATATAGAAGAGACTAGATAACTCTAGTCTCTTCTTCTTTGTAAGTTTTTTGGATTTCATCAGCAGCCCACACTTCTTGTAACAGACAAAAGGCTTCAAAGAAGGCAGTTCGGATGTAAATATTCTCCTCTATCGTATCTTCTCTTTCGAGTTCTTCCAAAAGCATGTTGAGTCCCTCTTTTAACCTAGGATTGATTTCGACGAAACGCTCGATAACTTTTTTTGCTTTTTTAAGTTCACTCTCCAAAGCAATGTGAAAGCCCATCGTTCCGTCTGAAATACTGACCTTTGAGATTGGATAGAGCCTATATTCTCCCTTTCCTCCCTTTTCCACCATTTCTGTTACACGATTGTAAGAATCCCGGTCTACCTTGACGTCCATAAATACTTACCTCCATTTTGTGTTGTAGATATTATTGAATACCTACTTGTTAAATTTATTGTATTTGTTATTATACCCCCATTTTTGATTTTCGTCAAATTCAAATAATTTTTTAGCTAAATAGCTCCATAATATCTTCTTTTGATAGTTTATTAATAAATGTCTGATTTGTATCTAACATATTATCAATTAGTTTTGCTTTTCTTTGTTGTAGTTCATAAATTTTCTCTTCAATTGAATTTTTAGTGATTAATTTATATACTTGCACATTGTTTTTTTGTCCAATTCGATAAGAGCGATCGGTTGCCTGATTTTCTGCAGACAAATTCCACCATGGATCATAGTGAATTACCATGTCTGCTCCAATTAAGTTTAGTCCTGTTCCTCCTGCTTTTAAAGAAATTAGGAATACTTTAATATCCTGATTTTGATTGAATTCATCTACTAATTTTATTCTTTCTGATACTTTGGTTGCTCCTGTTAATTTAAAAAATGAAATTTTTTCTTTTTCTAATTCTTTTTGAATAATATCAAACATAGAAGTATAACCAGAAAATAATAGAATCTTGTGTCCACTATGAATTCCATCTTTTACAATTTCAATACATTGGCTTAATTTGCTACTTTCTCCTTCATAATTATCAATAAATAGTTGTGGATGACAGCAAATTTGTCTTAGTCTCATAATAAGGGCTAAAATTTTAATTTGACTCTTTTCAATTCCATTACTTTGAATTTCAGTTAATGCTTCTTTCCTACTTTTAGTAAGGTAAGACAAATATATTTTTTCTTGCTCTTCTCCCATTTGATTATATAGAATACTTTCTGTTTTATCTGGTAGTTCGGTTAAAACCTCTTTTTTAATTCTTCTTAAAACAAATGGTTCTATCAGCATTTTTAATTTTTTTAGTGCGTATTCATCTTCATCTTTAACAATTGGTGTTTCATATTTTTCTTTAAACTTCTTATAGCTAAACAAATATCCTGGCAAGATATAGTCAAAAATAGACCATAACTCTGAAAGCGAATTTTCAATTGGTGTTCCTGTTAAAGCATATCTTGTTTTTGCTTTAATATCTTTAATTGATTTTGCATTTTTTGTATTACTATTTTTAATATATTGTGCTTCATCTGCAATCATATATTGAAATTCATAATCTTTTTGTTTATATAGTTCAATATCTCTTTTTAATAGATCATAAGAAGTAATAACTAAGTCATAGTTTTGAATATTTCTAATTTGTTCCTCTCTTTGCCCTGATTGCCCATGTATTACAAGTACTTTTAATTTTGGTGTGAATTTTTGTGCTTCATTATACCAGTTTAAAGATAGAGAACTTGGGCAAATTACTAAAGATGGTTTCTTTTTAGTTTTTTCTACATTTTCTACATAAGAAAGAACAATCGCTAATAATTGAATTGTTTTTCCTAGCCCCATATCATCTGCTAGAATTCCTCCTAACTGATATTTGTCTAATGTTTTTAGCCATTTATACCCTATTTTTTGATATTCTCTTAAATCTGCATTTAAAGATTTTGGTAAGTTTGTCTCTTCAATTTTTTTATTCTCAACTTGATTAACAATCTTTTGATATGCCTCATCTTCTTGTATATTTACTTGTTTTAAGTTTTCTAGTAATCTATTTAAGTATAAGCTTCGATGAATAGGAAGATGAATCGTATCTTGTGTTAGATCTTTATAGTCTAATCCTGTTCCTAAAACTAAATTATCTAAAAACTCAATATCTTCATTTTCTTCTAAACTTAAAAAACTACCATTTTTTAAACGATGAAACTTTTTCTTTAATTTGTATTTTTGCATGATTTCATTTAGTTCATTTTTATCAAAGTCTAAATTACTTAGATCAATATCTAACAGATTGTTTTCAATTCGAACTCCAATTCCAGATATTTTAGGCTTTTTGATTTGTTTTTGCTTAAAATTATCTGTCACAAGTACTTCAAATTTTTTCATATATTCTATAATGTCTTCGGATAAAAATTGATAAATCTTTTCATCATTGGTAAGAACAAATCTTTTATTTGTGTTATCTAATAGAAATCCCGTTTTTCGAAATAGATTTAAACTTTCGCTTTCTTTTGCTACATCTCTTGGTACTTTTATTTCTTCTAAAAGAAGTGGATTAAACTCTATTTCTTCATAGCAAAATCGAACATCTGCTGTGATAAAATCATTTCGATCGAAGTCTAAGAAAAGCTTAACAACAAGCTCTTTTGGCATATATTTTTCAATTTCTTCTTGTGTCATTTTTTCTAAGTTTACTTCCTTTTTTATTTTTGGCAAGACTAGTGAGAAGAAATTTGGTAGTTCTCTTTTTGAAAAAATGATTTCACTTGTAAAATTTTTTCTGAAAATTTCTAATAGTTTTAGTACTGTTTTATTGAATTCATTTGTACAACGATAAAGGATATTTTTAATCATAATATAGCTGTATTCTTGCCCTTTTAAAATGGTATAATCGAATACATCAATATTAGGTGAAATTTTATATTCTTCCTCACTTACTTTCTGAAGTTGAAATTGAATTTCTGGATTTTGTTTTACAAAATGAATCATTTCTTCTTCATAATCACTTTTGATTTCTATGTTTTGATTTTCTAACAATTCAAACATTTCATCTAGACTACTACTAGTAATTATAATATGTCCAGTTGCCATTGGCTTTCCACCATAGTAGGCGTTTTTTGTGTTTTGATTCACATATTGGATAATATCTGCATATTTTAAAATGAAGTTTAAAATTGGGATGGATTGTTTTTCAAACATTTCTCTCTTATGAGAAAAACTTAGTTTTTCTCCATATTTAAACTCTTCTTCTGATCTCATACAGTTTAAAAAGGTCGTTAAGTCTTTTATTTTATACATCTTATCGTAACCAATTTTAAATTCCATTTTTAGATTTCTGGAAAATTTATCTGTTACAATTTTAGGTTCTAGTTTAATTTTTCCGATTAAAGAAAGCTCTTTTTCATCCTCGATTTCATCAGAATAAAAGGCATCTATCATTTGTTTATAGGTTCGATAGTTTTCTTTTTTACTTGCTATTTTTAAGTCACTTTGTGATATTTTTTTGATTTTCTCATTTTGGAAAACTCGAACATAATCTTCATTTTCTATAAATTCCTGTATGGTTGCAATGATATGTTTACATGCCCCATAAGTTTTTTCATAGTCTTTACAAGTACAAGTTACATTTTCTATCTCTCCATTTTGTACTTGAATATATACTTCATAAGTTTCTCCATTTCCTAATACCTTTGATGTTAATTCTAGATTATCACTATTATCATAAAGTACTTTTTTTATTTTTACTCTCTTTTCTCTGACGTATCTTTTAGCTCTTTCTACTTTTTCGTAGCCAGCATCATCATAAAGTTCGTTTAATATACTCTTACTTACTAACATAAAAAATAGCTCTCTTTCTATTATTCTAAAACATTCTTTTTATTTTATCTTATTTCCTTTGTCTTGTCAATTGAAAGAAGAAAAAAAGAAAGAAGGTAGTTTAGGTTATATTTTTTTGCTTCTTTCTTTTTTCTTCTCTCCTTTTTTATTTTATTTTTCTTTTCTTAAAATAACCTAAAAAGAACAAGTAAAACTTGTTCTTTTTCTTTTTCATTTTTAATATCTGTTTTATTCTTTCTTCTTTTTTGTTGCTGTTTTCTTGGTAGCTTTCTTCGTTGTTTTTTTCGTCTTCTTTTGACTTTTTGTATTTTTATCTATTTGTTTTACTTGTTTTTCTAACTCTTCTTTATCTTGTTCTTCTATATACTTTTCTCCTTCTTTGGGTTTGTTCCAAGAAATATAGTCACAAGATCTTGGATTGTTTTCACAAATATAGTAGTTTCTTTTTCTTTTTGTTTTTCTTACTTGTACTTTTGCTCCACATTTTGGACATGGTACATCAATCGTTTCTACTAATGGTTTTGCATTTTTACATTCTGGATATCCTGGACATGCTAAGAATTTTCCGTATCTGCCATATTTGATTACCATCATTCTTCCACATTTCTCACATGGTACATCTGATACTTCTTCTTCCAATTTTACATGTTCTAATTCTTTTTCTACCTTTTCTACTTCTTTTTCAAAAGGTTCATAGAATTCTCGAATTGTTTTTTTCCAAGGCTCTTCTCCTTCTGCAATTTGGTCAAAATTTTCTTCTATCTTAGCAGTAAATTCTACATTGATAATATCTTGAAAATTTTCAACTAATAATTTGTTTACTATCTTCCCTAGATCAGTTGGTACTAATTGTTTTTGTTGTTTTTCAATGTATCTTCTTTCTAAAATTGTAGTAATTGTAGGAGAATAAGTACTTGGTCTTCCAATTCCTTTTTCTTCTAATGCTTTTACCAAGCTTGCTTCTGTATATCTTGAAGGTGGTTCTGTAAAGCTTTGTTTTGGCTCTAATTGTTTTTTCTTTACTTCTTGCCCTACATTAAGTTCAGGTAGGGAAGTATTATCCTCTTCTTCTATATTGTCTTTTGATTCCACATAAAGAGTCATAAATCCTTTAAATATTAAATTTTGACCATTTGCTTTAAATTGATAATTGTTTACTTTAATATCAACTGCCATGGTATCATAAATTGCTGCACTCATTTGACTTGCAATGAAGCGATTATAGATTAAGCGATATAATTTATATTGGTCACTTGTTAGCGAATCTTTAATTTTTTCTGGATATAGAGAAACATAGGTTGGTCTGATTGCTTCATGAGCATCTTGACTTCCGTCCTTCGTACGATAATATCGATTCTCATAGTATTCTTTTCCATATTGGCTTGTAATCTGTTCCTTTGCAGCAGCTCTTGCTTCTTCGGAAATTCTAGTAGAGTCTGTTCTCATATAGGTGATTAAACCTACGACTCCCTTTTCTGGTACTTTAATTCCTTCATATAGACCTTGTGCTACTGACATTGTCTTTTTTAATGTGAATCCTAATTTTCTAGAAGCTTCTTGTTGTAAAGTACTTGTTGTAAAAGGAGGCGCTGGTGTTCTTTTTTTCTGTCCTTTTTTGATATTTTCAACAAGATAAGTTCCATTTTCAATGTTCTTTATAATCTCATCGACTTGTTCTTTTTTGTGAAGTTCTTGTTTTTTTCCATCTTTTCCATAATATTTGGCTTCAAACTCTTTTTTTGATTTTTCATCAATTAATTTTGCATAAAGATTCCAATATTCTTCTGGAATAAACTTTTCAATCTCTTCTTCTCTATCTACAATTAATTTTACTGCAACAGATTGCACTCTTCCCGCAGATAATCCTCGTTTTACTTTTTTCCATAAAACAGGACTCATTTTGTATCCTACTATTCGATCTAGTACTCTTCTTGCTTGTTGTGCATCTACTAAATTTAAATCAATTTTTCTAGGTTCTTTCATTGATTTTTGTACAGTTTCTTTCGTGATCTCATTAAAGGTAACTCGTTTTGCCTTCTCTTCTGGAATCTCTAGAATATGAGCTAAATGCCATGCAATTGCTTCTCCTTCACGGTCAGGGTCGGTTGCCAAATAAATATTTTTTGCATTTTTAGCATCTGCTTTTAATTTTTTTATTAAATCTCCTTTTCCTCGAATATTAATATATTCTGGTTCAAAATCATGTTCTATGTCTACACCCAATTTTGATTTGGGTAAATCACGGATATGTCCCATTGATGCTACTACTTTTGTGTTTCCCCCTAGAAATTTTTTGATCGTATTCGCCTTTGCTGGCGACTCTACAATAATTAATTTGTCTGTCATCCAAATTCTCCTTTTTCCATCTACGTTATACTTCTAGTATTCTAGACTATATTTTTTATTTTTGCAATAGATCTCTTTTTAAAAGAAGAAAAAATAGTTCTACAATTTTTTTCATTGTTAGAACTACTTCCTTTTTTACCTTTTGCCGTATTTGTTATATTTCTGATATCTTAAATCAGAAATGACATCTTCTAGTGTAATTGGTGTTACTTTATATTTCTTTAATAACTCTAGAACATCATCTACTACTTTTTCACTATTTGTTAGTCTTAAAATATCTTTTGTTTCTATATCTAATTTATTTCCATTATATAACTTTCTTTTAATTCCTATTCCAAATTGATTTTGCATATCTAAAATATTTTCTTGTGCTCTATCTTTTATTTTATAATATTCTAATTCAATTCTACAGTCTTCCCCTTTTAGTATTAGTTCTTCATTGTTAATACATATTTCTCCATATAGTTCTTTTACTGTTTCCATCCCCTTTCTTTCCTCCCTTCTAAATTTCCAGATATACTTCACTATATAACAATTTAAAACTATTTGGCAAGTACTTTCGTATGGCATGTTTTTATCTTTTCTTTCTTATTTCGACAGATTATAATAAAATACTTTCTATTTTTTATTTCTTTTTTTAAAATATTAGATTTGTCATCATTTTGTCATAAAATATTTATTTCCTTGTAATAGAAAAAGAAGCTATCCAATTATAGCTTCTTTCATTTTGATTTTTACTTTTTTACTACTTTTTTAATTTCTTGATAGATTTTTTCTTCTACTTGACTAATTGCAATTTTTCTTGCACTACTTGCCATTTTTTGAAGAGTTTCTTCTTTTGTTATAATTTCTGTAATCTGTTTATTTAGTTTTTCGGCAGTTAATTCTTTTTCCAAAATAATCTTTGCAGCGCCGACTTCTTCTAATACTTTGGCATTATATTCCTGATGGTTATTTGAAACATTAGGAAGTGGAATAAAAATGGCTGGTTTTCCTATTATAGCAAGTTCTGTGATTGTCATCGCTCCACTTCTACAAATTGCTAAGTCACAAGCGTTCATGACTTCTTCCATATTATAGATGTATGGTACTATTTTTATCTCTTTTTGCATTTCAATATTGATTTTTCGGTTTTCTAATTCTTCTTTCATTTCATCATATTGTCTAGGTCCTGCTGCTAAAAGAATTTGATAATCCTTATTTAATCTTTTTTCCATTAGAGTAAGGAAAGTATCATTAATTGCTTTAGCTCCTTGGCTTCCACCAAATACTAATACAAATGGTTTTTCTTCTCTAAAACCTAATTGTTTTTTGATGCCTTCTTTTTGCTTTTGGGTTAAATCAAGATTTCTAATTTTAGTTGGATTTCCAGTAACAATTACTTTTTCAGAATTTTTTAAACGTTTTTTGGCATCATCAAAAGCCACCAAAATTTTATCTACTTTCTTTTCTAACATTTTTACAGCTTTTCCAGGAAAAGCATTACTTTCATGTAATACAACTGGGACTTTTAAACTTTTAGCAGCCATACAAACAGGTCCACAAATATATCCACCAGTTCCAATCACAACATCTGGTCTAAATTCCTTTATGATTTTTTTTGCTTTTGAAATACTATGATAAGTTTGATACATTTTTTTAAGATTATCAATTGTTAACTTTTTACTAAGACCATATGCTTCAATTCTTTCTAATTCATAACCAGCTCTTGGCACTAAGTCATTTTCTAAACCTCTTGCTGTACCAATAAAGATAATTTTAGATTTTGGTTCTTTTTCCTTTATTTTATTTGCGATAGCAATTCCAGGATTAATATGTCCCCCTGTTCCTGCTGCTGCGACAATTACTCTCATACTCATTTCTCCTTTTAGTTTAGAAAACTACCAATATATATGGTAGTTTTTCTTAATTTGCTTTTTTACTTTTAAACTTTCTTTCCAGCCCTTGAAATATTTAATAAAATACCTACACAAGAAAGTAAAATAATGAGTGATGTACCACCATAACTGAAAAATGGTAATGCAACACCAGTTACAGGCATAGAAGCTGTAACAACTGCAATATTAATAATAGCTTGCACACCAATTAAAGCTGTAATTCCAACTGCTATTAGTGATCCAAAGGTATCTGGTGCTCTCATTGCAATTAGAATTCCTCTCCAAATAAAAATACCAAATAAGACGATGACAAAAGCACATCCCACAAAACCTAATTCTTCTGCTAAAACTGCAAAGATAAAGTCATTGTGTGGCTCTGAAATATATAGATACTTTTGTTTACTTTGTCCTAGTCCTACTCCAAAAAGCCCTCCTGATCCAATTGCATATAAACTTTGGATAATCTGCCAACCAGAGCCAGTTTTATCTTGCCATGGATCTAAGAAGATTGCTAATCTTTCAAAACGAAAGGCTCCTTTACCAGTTAGTTTTGCCATTATACTTAATCCTGCAGCTCCTACCACACCGTCCAATGAGTCCTGCTGTTAGGAAATAAACCAATTTTGTTCCTGCTACCAACATCATAACAGAAACTACCGCTATAATAACAACAGAAGCACTTAAGTGATCTTGCACTAAAACTAGTATTAAAATTGGTGGTGCTAAGAATAGAAATGGCTTTAAAAAACTATTCCAAATTCCTTTGAATTTTTCTTTGTTATTACTAATATAAGCTGCAAAAAATATGATTAATGCTATCTTTGTAATTTCTGATGGTTGAAATTGAATTCCAAGTTTAATCCATCTTTTCGCACCATTTACTTTTACTCCAATACCAGGAATTAAAACCATTAATAGGATAACTACTCCAACAAAATAGATTAGTTTATAGTATTTTTTGTAAAAACGATAATCGATTTTGGATATAACAAACATTGCAATAATTCCAATTACTGCACATCCTGCTTGTCTTGTTACATAAGCATAGCTATTTCCTTCAATGGCTAGTGCAGAAGGTGAGCTTGCCGAAAGAACCATAACAATACCCAAGGATAGTAAAATTAAAACTGTGATACATAAGGTAAAGTCAAATGGATTGTTTGCAAATTTTGAAACTTTCTTTTCTTTCTTTGGCATTTTATTCTTCCTTTCTTAAATTGCTTTTCTCTATATTGCATTGATTCCAATAATGCATAAAATTAAAGTAATTAAACTAAATACTGATACAATTTTATTCTCATTCCATCCACTTAATTCTAAATGATGATGAATTGGTGCCATTTTAAATACTCGATTTCCTGTTTTTTTGAAATAGGTTACTTGTATCATAACAGATAATGTTTCAATAATCGGTATTAATGCGATAATTAATAATAAAATTGGCATTTTCAAATATAGCACAATTCCTGCAATAGCTCCTCCTAATAGTAAAGAGCCAGTATCTCCCATAAATACTTTTGCGGGATGAAGATTAAATAGTAAAAAGCCTAAGCAGCTTCCCGCTATAATACTTGCAAAAATAGCAATTTCTTTGATATCAAATACAATTCCAATAACAGCTAATGTCGTTATAATAATCGTTACAATACTAGAAGATAATCCATCAATTCCATCTGTTAGATTAATTGCATTTGTTGTTGATAACATAACAAAAATAGCAAATGGAATATATAACCACATTGGTAAAGTAATGTATGTTTTAGCAAATGGAAGATAAGTTTCTGTTCCCAAATGTAAAACATTTGTTAAATAAATGGTAAATCCAACAGAAATAATTAATAATCCAATCATTTTGTAAGCAGGCTTTAATCCTTTTGTGTTTTTTAATACTAATTTTTTAAAATCATCAATCAATCCTATAAGTCCAAATCCAACAGTTACAGCTGCAAGTGGAAGAAGTCTTTTTGCGATTTCTGGTTGTTGTGTTCTTGAATAGTAAAAATACATTCCTGCTGTTACAATCACAATGGTAATTGCAATGATAATACCTCCCATTGTTGGGGTTCCCCTTTTATTTAGATGAGAACGTGGTCCATCTTCTCGTTCAATTTGCCCTACTTTTAGCCTTCTTAAAATTGGTATAATGACTAACGCTAGTGCAATGGTTATAACAAATGATATGAGTAATACTTTAATTTGAAAATCCATAATTTCTCTCCTACTTCATTTTACTTATGATTTCATTTACAATAATTCTTTCATCAAATGGATATTTCGTTCCATTAATTTCTTGGTATGGCTCATGTCCTTTTCCTGCTAATACAATAATGTCTCTTTTGTTTGCCATTTTTATTGCTTCTGTAATTGCTTCGATACGATCAACAATACAAATATATTTTCCTTTTGTTTTTTTAATGCCTTCTTCTATTTGTCTTACAATTTTTTCTGGGTCTTCTGTTCTTGGGTTATCGGATGTGATAATTGTAAAGTCCGCAATTCGACCAGATATTTCTCCCATAATTGGTCTTTTGGATGTGTCTCTATCTCCTCCACAACCAAATACAGAAATAACTCTTCCTCTTGTATAAGATTTTACTGCATTTAAGATGTTTTCTAAGCTTTCTGGTGAGTGAGCATAATCGATCATAATGGGAAGTTCTAATTTGTTATTTACTAATTCTGATCTACCTGGTACTCTTACTTCTAATAGTGCTTCTTTGATACTTTCTGCACTACAGCCTAGTTTTAGTGCAACACTAATTGCTGCTAATGAATTATATACACTAAATCTTCCTGGAATTCCAGTTTTTACTCTTTCATTTCGCTCTCCTAATTTTACCTTAAAATCAACATAAGAGTTTGTGATGGTAATATCTTTTGCTAATAAGTTGCAATAGTTGTCTATTCCATAAGTTAGAATTTCCTTATCTGGAAATAGTTTTGGAACTTTTGAGCTGTGTAAGTCATCACTATTAACAAATCCTATCTTTGCCATTTCAAATAATTTTAGTTTTGAATTAAAATAGTCTTCCATATCTGGATGTTCTTTTGGACTGATGTGATCTTCTGAAAAGTTTGTAAAGATTGCAATATCAAAATCACATCCATCTACTCTATGTAGTTTTAAACTTTGTGAAGATACTTCCATTACAACTGCTTCACAGCCCTCTTCAACCATTTGTGCAAATATTTTTTGTAGTTTTACACTTTCTGGTGTAGTTCTATCACTGTCTTCTAATTTTTTATTACCTATGTAAGTAGCAATTGTTCCAATTAAGCCTACTTTTTTTCCTTCTTTTTCTAAAATTGCTTTTGTCATAAAGGCTGTTGTTGTTTTTCCTTTTGTTCCTGTAATTCCAATTAATTTGAACTTTCTAGATGGATTATGGTAGTAGTTGCAACTGCTGATGGCAAGTGCCTTTCTAGTATCTGGTGCTACGATGATTGTTACATCTTCTGGTAGTGCTATTTCTTTTAGAGGATTTATATCTTCTACCATAATTACTTTTGCACCTTTTTCGATTGCAGATGCGATATAACTGTGACCATTTGTGTCAAATCCTTTGATTGCTACAAACATTGCTCCTTCTTTTACTTCTCTGGAATCGCTTGTTAATAAGGAGACCTCTTTTTCTAAGCTTCCTTTGCATTTTAGGCCTTCTAGCCCAATTAAAATTTCTTTTAACTTCATTTTTTATTTTCTTCCTTTCTAAAAGGTATTCTAGGATGAAAATGTTAATTAACATTTTCAAACTTCTTTTTTTACGCATTTATTATATACCGAAAATTTTTTTTTGTATACGTTTTATTTAATTTTTCCTCAAAATTCTACTGAAATTTTACTATTCATATTTACTTTAATTCCTGGTTTTGGTGTTTGTTCTTTTACTATTATTTGTGTTTTATCAATTTCTTCTCCTTCTTTTGTTTCATATTCTATTTGTAGTCCTATTTCTTTTAGTTTTCCTTCCGCTTCTTTTAAGGTCATATTTCGAATTTCTGGTACTTCTACTGTTTCTATCACATCTTCTGGTTTTTGATTATCTTTTTGTAACTCTAAATATGGCAGTACTTCTCCTAATACTTGTGAACCAATTGGTGCTGCAACACCACCTCCTTGATGTATTTTGTCGCTACATTTATGCCTGTTTTACTTTCTCAGATATACTTGATCTTTTTTCATCGTCTATATATTCTAAGATTTTATTTAATTCGTTCATAAATTTAAAATGAATTGTAATTTTCTTATCTTCATGGACTTCTATGTAATCAATTAACTCTGTTATAATATCTCTATCTAATTCAGTTATATTTCTATGTACTTTAAAATTTTCTATCCATAAGCTATTTCCATTTATAATTTCTTCTTGTTTTTCTTTTTGTTTATCTAAATTTACAATAATTTCTTTTATTTTTTCGGCGTCTTGTTCATATTTTTGTTTATAATCTAAATACTCTTCTTTTGTTATATAATCGTTTTTCCAGTCCTCATATAAACATCTTTTCAAATTATTTAAATTTTCTATCTCTTTTTGTTTTGCTTGTTTTATATTCTCCATATTTTCATTTGCTAATTTTTGAGTCACAGATTTATTGATTTGTTCTAGTAATTTTTCAGTGTCAACCAATAAGTCTATATGTAATTTAATTGTTTCTAATACTGCCTTTTCTAATTCTTCTACTTTTAAAGTATGTTTTGTGCATAGATTATTTGACTTTTTTCTATATGTACCACAAATATAATATTCATAAATAGTACCACTTTTATTTTTACAATATTTCTTATGCATTGCCCTGCCACAATCGCTACATTTTAGAATTCCAGCCCACATACTTAAGTTTCCACTATCTTGCACTCTTGTATCTACTTTCCTCATACTTTGTGCTTTTTCAAATAATTCTTTATCTACAATAGGTTCATGCATATTTTCTACTGTAATCCATTCATCTTCTGGTACTTGCTCCACCTTATGAACTTTATAACTTTTTACTCTCCTTTTACCTTGAGTAATATTTCCTATGTAAATATCGTTTTTCAAAATGTTTCTGACTGTAGATGGACACCATGAATAATCTTCTTGCATTATGTTAGAATTATTATAATTTTGGTTTAACTTTTTCTTTTTATAACCTGTTGGATTTAAAACTCCCATATCATTTAGTCTGTGGCATATGCTTAAATTTCCTAAGCCCTCATTTACTTTCCATTCAAAAATTTTTCTTACAATTTTGGCTGACTCTTTATCAGTGATTAACTTATGATTATCTTCTGGATTTTTTATATACCCATATGATGGAAATGCACCTACAAACTCTCCGCTTCTTTTTTCTTCCATTTAGTGCTGACCTTATTTTTATTGATGTATCTCTACAGTATTCATCATTTATTAAGTTTTTAAATGGGACTAATATTGTATTTGTACTTGTAGGATTTTTAAAACTATCTACACTATCATTAATAGCAACAAACCTAATATTAAATAGTGGGAATATTTGCTCTATGTAATTTCCTACTTCTATGTAGTTTCTTCCAAGTCTCGATAAGTCTTTAACTAAAACACAGTTTATATTCCCTTTTCTCATATCTTCTAATAGTCTTTGAAATCCAGGTCTATTAAAATCTGTTCCTGTATAACCATCATCAACATAAGTATCATAAACAATCAAATCATCATGTTCTTCAATAAATTCATTTAATAATGCTTTTTGGCTTGTTATGCTATTGCTTTCACTTTTTTCTGTACCATTGTCGCTATCCTCTTGTGAAAGCCTTATATATACTGCCACTGACCATATTTTTGCTTTATTTGTATTTAAATTTTCTGAAGAATATTTTGATTTTCTTCCAGCCATTAAATTAACTTACTCCCCTTTCCATAAATCGTAAAACAAATCAAAACAAGTAGTACTAGGCAATCGAATAAAAAAATCTGCAGTCGTACTTTTGTACGTCGAGGACATTTTTTATGAAGATTAACAACGTAATACGCAGTTTTTCATTTGTTTTATTGTAACGTGCTCAAAAAGAAAAGTCAGCACTTTTTCATTTTTTGTTTTAAAATATTTAACATACACTCATCAATTTTTTTATTACTTTTAGAATAAGTCATTTCTACATTTATATCTCCAACTTTTATCTCATATACTTTTTCATTGTTTGATAGAAGCTCAATAATTTTAGTTTTCCTATTCAAATCAATTTTCCTTTCAAATTTTCTCTTTCAAGTTTATTAAAGTAAAAAAATTTTATTACTAATTTACCTCTCTACTATATAAGTTCCAAAATGCTATTCAAAATGTAACCTTTTTTGAAAAAAATTTTTAAATTTCTCTACTAGGTATATGCCACCGTTTTATGAAAAATGGGTAAATTTTTGAAAGTTTCTTAATAAATAATTGTAAATAAAAAAGATCTAACATTTTATTAGATCTTTTCATTAAATTTATACTACTGATAGAATGCTTCTAGAACCATCTACTATTATCATTAAACCATTTATTAAAATCATCTACTGAAATTTTTCCTTTTTCACATAATATTTTTTGTTCCTTAGCTTTTTTATACCAAATTTGAAACTTTTCCTCAATTTTGGGAATATGTTTATTTCTATTCTTTTTTGCATTTTCTGTTCTATATTTTTTTCTTAAAATATTAGATAATTCATCTTTCTTTAAATGTATTGAATAAGACAAATCTCTACAAGTTTTTTTTTCTTTAAATTCATAAGTACAATATTTTTCATTTGATTTATTTGTAGAGATAAATAATTTATCACAATTTTCACATCTGCATAATTTAATATTATTTTGTAAAATTTGAATTAATGAAACACTTATAAAGTCTTCAATACTATTAATTGAGTATTCTTGAATCAAATTAATATTATATGTATTTAATTCTTCATAAATATTATCATCATTATATAACAAAGCATTTCTATTTTTTGTTATATAATCATTCAAATTAATTGTCATTTCATCATTATTTAGTTCAAGTGTTATTTCTGATTTAGGAAGTTCAAAAATCTTGTTACTATAGTAAGTTCTTTTAATATTTAATAAATAACTTAATAATCTTTGGGTTGAAGATAATTTGCTATCATATTTGATAGTACCTAGATTATAAAAATTTATTAAGATATACTTAGAAAAGGCTATCCAAAATTTCAGAACATTAATATACTCATCAAATATTTGTTCTAAAGTTCTTTCATTATCTTTTACATATCGTTTAAGATGTTGTTTATATAATTTTATTAAATCCTTTTCACTTTTTATTCTACTTTTTACATCCTCTTCAACATATTTTTTTATCTCTATTTCATTTTCATTATATATTTCCTTATTGATTTCATCTATTATATGATCACCTTTTATAGCATTTTTATTTTTAGAATAGATTTTCTTCCAAGAATTATAAGAAGGTCTATAACCATATTTATCTTCATATTTCTTCATTATTTTATTTGTTGTTTTCTCTGCTTTATTTATATAAAAAAAGCCTTTTTTGCTTTCTTCAGACTCATAATTATGGTACATTGATATTTCATCTTCAATCATTTCATCATAATATTCTTGACTGCTATAGTATTTCATTGATTGCTCAGACTCTTTTATTTTTTCAAGATAAATGCTAATTTCTATATTATTTTTATCACGCAGATTTTTTATATAATCCGAAATATAAGCATCATAATCAAAAAATTTAAAAAGCGAACAAATCTCTTCTAATTTGAATCGAGTAATTGTATTGAAATCATCTGAATCTTTTAACTTTTCCTGTTTATGATATGAATATATTTCATTTTCTATAATTCTTATAATTTCGTCACTATTTGCTAAAAAATCTATAAATGTTTTTCCAATATTATCTTCAAATACTTCTCCTTTATTCAAAAAACCTTTTGCATAAATATATTCCTTATTCTCTTTTAAATTAAATCTCATATATGCTTTTTCATACATAATTACCTCCTATGGACATATTATTTTGGTTTCAAATTCAAAAGTATGTCAATATTTTTTTTAATTCTTTGTTGACACATTCCAATATATATATTATTATAATTATGAACATAGTATTTGTCAATAATAATCTGTTCATTATAATAAAGGAGAATTTTTATGTATATAGTTTTTATAGATGAATCAGGACAACCTGGTGGATGGGATAGTGAAAAAAAATCTTTAACATCAAATAGTAGTAAATTCTTTACATTAGGTGGCTTTATGATTGGAGCAAATAATATATTAGAAATTGAATCAAAATTTAAAGATATAAAAATAAAATATGGCTTAAAAGAATTAACTGAAATTAAATGGAGTTGTTCATACTCAAAATTAGGACTAACTTTTGAACAATACATTAATATGAAACAAGATATTATAGAAATGATTTCTAATTATAAAAATTCTGTCATTGGAATTGTAATGGATAAAGAATCTTGTTATAAAAATAGAACTGATATAAAAAATCATAATGATTTATATGCCTTTGCTTTAAACTTATTAATGGAAAGAATATGTATGGAAATATCTGATAGAGATGGAAGAAATGCAACAACGCCTGCATTAATGTTCACAGATAGCAGAAAAAATGATAATAACAATAAACTCGATAAAGAATTACAAATATCATATCTACGAGCTCGAAGTTTAGGAACACATTATATAAAATTCCCCAATTTCTGTGAAAGTTTAGTATTTATAGATTCTAATTATTCTTCAGGAATACAATGTGCAGATTTTTGTGCAGGAGCTATTCATAAAAAATTTGAAATAAATGATAGTAAGTTCTTCGATTTATTGTTGCCTGCCATAAGATGTAATAAACAAAATAATATTTATGGATATGGTATTAAGTTCTATAAATAAACCATTGTGGAAATCTTTGATCTTGCTCCAATGGTTATATGCGTTAGAATAAAAAAAGAGTGGCTGATGAGGTTAGTTGTCTAACCTAACACACCTTTTGTTGGTGCTACATCAGCCTACTTTTGTTCTGTTATAAACAATTATATAATTTTTTATAAAAAATGTCAAGTAAATTGAACATTTTTTATATTATATGTTAAAATTTAAATTTTATTTACTAAAAATTAAATTTATTACATTTGAAAAAACAAATTCATAGAATTCTTGATTTTTTATGCCCAAAATTAATTAAAAAATTATGCTAGCAAAGCGGAGCATAATTTATAAAGAAAAAATTGCATTTTTTGTCGAAAGTGTCAGGTAATTTCGACTGACTAACTTTCACCAGCATGGTGTTTTGACACCTGTAATTGCTGTTTAGGAAGAATCTCCTAATACCTTTTTTGCTCTCCGAGGGAAAATTTTTGTTATAATTTTTTTATAAATACAGCAACTTTTTAATTATATATTATACAAAAAACGTACTTCTAAATAACTATTTTTTCCTATTAAAATTTCTCTTTCTCTTATAATTCTCCCACACATTTTTGTATAAAATTTCCTTGCTGGTTTATTGTCTTTCAAGCACCATAATATCATTTTCTTTTTACTCTTTTTTATAAATTCTTCTCTCACATATTCAAATAATTTTGTCCCAATTCCTCTATATTTTAAAGATGGTTCAACATATAATGCCAGTAATTCGCAATCTGCTTCTTGCACCTCTTTTGCAAAACTGTTATTATCAATATATCTGCAAAAACCTACTATTTTTCCATCTAATTCTGCAACAATAAATCCATTTCTCATATAATCTTGCTCTCACTTTTTTATTCTTTCTTGCACATTCATCGTATTCAAATATTCATTATCAATTATCCCTTTATATGCTATTTTCCATCCATTTATTTGTATATCCACAACTTGAGATATATCATCTTTTTTTATATTTCTTATTATAATATTTTCCATTATCTATCTCTAAAACTTATAATATTTCTGTACTTATTTTAGGTTCTTTCATTATATCTTCAAATACTTTTATTTTTTTCCTTTTATTTTTAGAATTTGTATATTCTAATTCAAAAAATGTATTATTATAATTAATATTTTTTAAATCCTCATTTGAAATATAAAAAGATAAATTCAATACTTTAACATTTTTCGATGGTATATTATATGTATCTGCATCTTTAGCATAAGAAATACCATCATATATTCTTGTATCTTCATCCTTTAAATTTTCGGTTTTGACAATTTTTTTATCACTAAAAACACTTAATTTTAAATCTCTAATAGATTTAAAATCGGAACTGGTATTATATAAGTAAAGTTCAATATGATATAAAAAATATTCTAAGGTAGAGTTAGCATTTCTGCCTGTTGAGATATATCCCATATCATTATAATAAAACTCTCCATAACTTTTCTTAATAAATATCTTTAATTTTCCCCTACTTTGAATAAAATAACTAAAAAACATTCCCAAAAGAGTTCCAATTATACCATCATAATTTACTAAAAAATTCCAATCGTTCCTATGTAATTTCCTAATATAGACAGAGGATTATCCATTATATATACCTCTCATCTAAATAATACATTAGTATTATATCATAATTATAGGAGAAAGCAACTTACTTTCCCCTAATTTAATAGTTTAGTTGTTTCCCCAAAACACTCTATTATTAATCTGACTCCATTCTTAAAGCCGTATTTTATAAAGCTTCTAGTTTACATAAGTACTCACAATGTTCATACCATCTATATAACTTTCTAAGCTATCTTTTATTTTTTCTTTTTCCATATCATCATTCGTTATCTCATCTAAATAATCTAAAACTTTTTCATATTTATCATTATTTTTTGTTAGCTCATTAATCTTCTTTCTCTCCTTCTTTGTTATCACACAAATGTCTTCCTCTCTACTTGTAAATAGCGTATCCAATACTGTACCTTTTTCATTATTACAATTATCCATAACTAATCCCTTCATCTAAGATTTATTATTGATATTGTAACGTGCTCTTTTTAGATTGTCAGCCCTTTTTTTATATTTATTTAGATAAAAAATTGTGCTAGTGAAACGAAGCATAATTTGAAAGAGCAAATTTCATTTGCTCCGAATAATACCTTTCACTTTTTTTATACGGTTAGTTCGCCAGCATGGTCTGTTGTACCACAAATTGCTGTTTAGGAGAAAATCTCCTAAACCATTTTGCTCTCTGAGGAATACTTTTTATTACATAAATTTAAAATTATAATCAAAAAAAATTGCTATATTTTTCAAAAATCATAACGACTTTTTTAATATTTTTTCAATAAAAATAGGCAAAAAAATAACTAGATAATTAGCTTTTGCTAATCTCTAGTTATTCAAAATTTATTTATATTCTTTATATTTCAATTATCTTCTTGTGTATGAAGAATATCATATATCAATAACAATTAATGGTACAGTTAATTCTTCTTTGCTAAAACCTGAATGAGACCCTTTTATTTTTCCAATATAGTTTTCTGCATCCTCTACAGTATTAACAAAATAAGCACCTTTTTTGCAAAAACTAATAAATTCTCCTAAGTTTGATTTCATATATTCCGATATTTCTTCTTTTCCAAATATATTATTTTTTATAAATTCATTTGTATCAAAAATATACATTTTATCTTGATAGTCTTTTTTAAATTCCTTTAAAAATTTATCTTTTTTATCTTCTTGTACATAATATGTTGCTGTTCCATAGTCAATTCCTGGTAGAGCATAGAAATATTGATTATATTTTTCAAAATCCATCGTAATATCTTTTTCTGTTATATCTATTTGCCCATGATCTGCTATGATAATAATTTCTAAATCTTGTATTTTTTGATTTTTTAATTTAATTAGCTCCTTTTCCATTTCATCCATAACATTTTTAACATTTTTACTATATACTCCATTATGATGAGATTCCGAATCCACATATGGTAAATATAAGTAGGTAAATGTCTCATCGTTTATATTATTCTTTATATTATTTGTTGCTTTTTCAAATGCTTCTTCCATACTATTATAGGCAAATCTATTTTTGTTCAAAACGAACTTTGAGAAATTGCTGTTTAC
Source organism: Erysipelotrichaceae bacterium (assembly GCA_021769225.1). Taxonomy (GTDB): domain Bacteria; phylum Bacillota; class Clostridia; order TANB77; family CAG-508; genus JAETTH01. The sequence goes on along the minus strand of JAETTH010000021.1, from coordinate 8,284 downwards.
TATCTTTTCAGGAAATAGTGCTATTGTCTTTCTTTTTAATTTATTCATGATAGAATCATATCGATATATATCATTTGGTTTTATTTCTAGTTTTCCTAAATCTCTTTTACCTTTTCTATCTCTAAAGAGTAATGTACAATAATCGATATCCCTATCTCGATTATAATTATACCATCCAATTAGTCCATGAATAGCAGGATATTCTGCAGTAGCTATGGAAGGCAATACGCAACCAGTAGTCGTTGGGCAAACTGTTAATAAATCCATAACTTTATACTTTTTTAATAGCATCTCATTTGGAAGAGAATCTATTAAATTACTTCCCATTCCATCTGACAATATAAATAATATGTGTTTTTTATTTTTTATATATTGTTTTACTTTTGAATTTATACTTTCTTCTTTATAGGAATAACCACAATATTTATAAATTGTCCTTACTACATCTATAATTGACCCTTTATCATAATTAGGAACTACCATATCATTATTTTTTAAACATTCTATTAAATTCATCTATCGCTCCCACTCTTCACTTATTTTAAATTGTCTTGATAATTTTTTTTCTAATTTTCCTTCCTTGACTAATCTATGAAATGTTCTTTCACAATCATCCTCTAAATCTATTTGTTTTTGTTTAATATTCGTCTTATATCCTAAAAACATTTCACCATCTCGGTTCGTTTTTTCATCTCTATATAATAATTGTATAAAATGATCTATATCAATCTCTGATAGTTCATTATAGGATATGATAATTTTTACTAACAAATCCCATGCTTTTTGTTTATATGTATCTATTTTTTCACTATCTCCTTGTAATATTAAGGAACGTGTTGTTAAAATATTTAATAATAATCTGTATTTCATTTCTTTGGAACTTAAAAATTCTGGTGTCTTTTCTATTGGTGTAATTCTATATACTCCATTTACCTTTTTAAAAGGTGTATTTTTTAACATATATTCAACATCTTCATCCGTATATATTAATTTACTATAATATGGTACTTCTTCATCTAAATCCATCTTATGTTGTTTTTGAAATTCTATTGTTAAATTTTTAATTTTTTCATAATCTTTACTATCAAATTTTTTTACGATAAATGTAATATCCAAATCGCTTGATACCTTACCATATACAGTTGAACCATATAATAAAATATCTGGATTCATATTTTTAGTTTCTTCATTTACATATTCAACATATTCTCTACCAATGTTAGGCATATTTGCTTTCATCTTATTCTCCTTTTTCTTTGTTCAAATTTTTAATAATTTTATCTATATATATTAGCATATTATTTATACTTTCTTTTGTTATATTGTTATTTCCTGACATATATCTTAACGGGTATAAAATTGCATTGCTCGATATCTTTTTATTATCATCATTGATTGAAAATTGGTGCAAAAAGTAGATTCCCTCTGCATCTATCCTTTGTTTTATCTGCTTATTTATATTATTAATTTCATCGATAGTCATTGTAATATGATTTTTATTACCAACATACATAAACATTACCGAATTTATATCTACATCATTTAGCACTATATATTCTTTTCTGTTTTCAAGTATTTCTTTTAAATATTGTGCCATTTCACATCTTTTTTCTATTATTTCTCCAATTCCCTTTTTACCTATATTTTGAAATGCAAACCATACTTTTAATGACATCCAACTTTTAGATCCAATAAATGGTGTTACTTGTCCAAACGCATAATCTTCTTTCATGATTAAATCTGAAGTAGTTGTAACTTTCTTCAGTGCTTCTGGATTTTTCAATAAAAGAGCACTTACTGTATATGGCACTGCTAATACCTTATGTGGATCGGTTGAAATGCTATCAAATAATTCAATTCCTAAAATTTTAGATTTTAATTTTTCGCTAAATCCTAATGAAAATCCATGGCAAGCATCTGCATGTAACCATATGTTACTATCAATTTCTTTTACTATTTTGCAAATTTCTTCAAGATTGTCAATCGTCATACTTCTACTATCTCCAACATATGCTACTACACACATTATTTTACCTTTATTCTCTAAAAGAACTTTTCTTAATTCTTTTAAATTATATCGATAATCAATTGTAGGAACTTCAATTACATTATCACCACATCCAATCCACATTAAACTACTTTTAATACTATAATGTCCAATACCTTTTGGTATTACAACTTTATATTCCTCAGGATTTATTACTCCATTTTTCATTGTATTTTGTCTATGATTTTCTCTAGCTAATAGCATTGCAATAGAATTACTCCCTGTTCCACCATATGTAATAATTCCTCCAACATCCCATATATTATTAATTTCAATATTTTCATACCCTACAATTTCTCTAAGCCATTTTATTACTGCAATCTCCATATAGGTAGCTATTGGTGCACAAAAGCTAGAATTGATTAAATTTTGTTGTAAAAAATCTGATAGTACTGCTCCTGATATTCCTGCAATAGAATTTCCTGCATCTGGAAATCCCATAAATTTTTCTGTTCCAAAATTAGAACAATAAGGAATTATTTGTTCTTTTGTAAAAGTGATAATATCTTCTAATTTAGTTGTATTTACTGGCATCTCAAATATCTTTTCTATTATATCCTTTGAAACATATTTCTCTCTAAAATTCTCTTGTAACTTAAAATCCAATCCCATATCTACAATTTCGTTTAGGCATTTTTTTGCATAAGTTTTATTTTCATTGTTTAAAATTAAATTAGAATCCACCTTATTATCTCCTTTCAAATTCCCATAATTTATATCGCATTATCTTTCTATATCTCTTTCTATTCTAAAAAGTTCTTCTAGTCTTTCAAGTGAAGAATATTCTATGCTATTAGCATTTCGACACTGTTTCAATTTATAAAGTTCATTTATTTGTTCAATTGCATTTTTGTTATCTAAGGACTTTTTAGAATTTATAAAAGCTTCTAAAGCACACCTATATTTTGTATCTTGTTTTTGACTATTATAAAATTCTATTGGCATAGAGTTTTCTCCTTGACCTCTACTAAACACTTTTATTGTAGGATTATCTTGTTTACTTTGAAGCATTTGTATGGTATTTTTTATTCCTTGAAGAGAGTCTTCTATAAAACTCATTGGTGTAAATCGTGGACATTCTCCATTTGCTATTTGTCTTTCATATCTATTTTGTGCTGACAATCCGCTTTCACTTATAGGGACAGACATAATGCATACTTCCATTGTATATCCTGATTTTATAGCAGGAACATATAGTATATTATCTATTGCTTCTGTAGCTCTTAAAGTTGTTACACTTATGATATCGCAATGCTCTTTTATAGATTTTTGTATTAGTTCTGCTTCTATTGCATTAGAAAACTCACTTGTCTCTGTTATCGCTCTTTCTGGTGTTTTTATTAATGTTTTATAGTTAGGATGTAATTTTCTGTAGTCATCTGTATCTATAACTACAAAATCTCGTTCTTTATATTCTTCTTTTATTTTTTTTATAAGATTAGTTTTCCCCGAACCAGGTAATCCTCCTAATAAAACACATAATGGTTGCTTGCTTATTTTCCTTCCTTTAATTTCTTCATTACAAATGTTTTCTATTATTTCATTTAATTTTTTATTCATATCTATCCCCTTCATATAATCTAGTATTTTCATTTTATTCTAATATCATTTTCCATATTCTACCATACTTTTACATAATTCTCAAGAATTTTTGTATACTAATTATAAAAAGAGAAAATAACTTTTGAATTACTTTCCCTTAATTTGATTGTTTATTTTTGCTTAAGTTATAAGATCTTTTGAATTTTTATATTGTGTAGCGACAAAATGAACCACACACCTCCTTGATGTCCTCCTTCTCCAGTTGGATTATATAGAACAATTAGGATTACAACTTGTGGATCAGAAATTGGTGCTGTTCCAATAAAAGATGTTACATATTTATTGCTGTCTACTCCATCTTCTGATGTTCCTGTTTTTCCTCCTACTGAATATCCTTTTACTTGTGCCTTTTTCCCAGTTCCTTCTGCTACTACTGATTCCATCATACTAAGTACATTTTTGGCTGTTTCACTTGAAATGACATTTTCTTGTTTTTCTGTTTCAATATTGGTTACTTCTTTTGTTTGATTATTAATGATTTGTTTTACCACTCTTGGTTTTACATGAGTTCCACCATTAGCAATGGTGGATACAGCTGTTACCATTTGAAGAGGTGTTACTTCAAATCTTTGCCCAAATGCAATAGTTGCAAGTTCAACTGGCCCCACTTTTTTTTCGGCTAAGAAAATTCCTTTTGCTTCCCCTGGTAAGTCAATTCCTGTTTTACTTAAAAATCCAAATTTTTCTAGATAGCTATAATATTTGTGAACTCCTATCTTTTGTCCAAGTCCAATAAAGACAGGGTTACAAGAATTCATTAAAGCTTGCCTTAAACTTTCTGATCCATGTGGTCTATAGTATCTCCAGCATTTAATACGAACTCCTGCAATTTCAATTCCTCCTGTGCAGCAAAATTCTCCTTCTTTATCTGGGGTTGTAATTCCTTCTTCTAAAGCTGCTGATGCTGTTACTAATTTAAAAGTAGAACCTGGTTCATAAGTATCTGCAATTGCTTTATTTCTCCACATTTGTTGTCTCGCTTTTGTTCTATCACTACTTGACATTCCCTCCCAAGCTTGTTTTAGTTCTTCTGTATTGGGCTCATATGGCTCATTTAGGTTATAGTTTGGGTATGTTGCCATTGCTAAGATATCCCCATTTTTCGGATTCATGATTAGTATATTTCCACCATCTGTACATACATTATCTATACATGCTTCTTTCAAATATTTTTCTGCTATTCCTTGAATTGTTGCATCAATTGTTAAAACTAAATCATTTCCATCAACTGCTGGAATATATTCTTCTCCTTCTGTTCCCATTTCCTTACCATTTGCATCTGAAAGTCTTACAATTTTTCCTGTACTTCCTTTTAATTCTGTTTCATATCTTGCTTCTAGTCCATCTAATCCTTGATTGTCACTTCCACAAAAACCAATGATTTGTGAAGCTAGGTTATTGTATGGATAAAATCTCTTTGTATCTTCGTCAATATTAATTCCAGTTTTAATATTGTTTTCTTCCATCCATTTTCTTAAAAGATTCGTTTTTTCTTTTTCTACTTTTTTTACAATAGTTTCGATTGAGCTTCTTTTGGTTACTTTTCGATAAACAGTATCATAATCTAATTCAAAAATTTCAGTAAGAATTTTGGCTACTTTTTCTTTGTTTTCACTTGGAATATTGGTTGGATTTACTGTAACTGTTTCGACTGTACTACTAACAGCTAACACTTTTCCCGTAGCGTCATAAATGGTTCCTCTTTTTGGGTTAATAGATCGGTCTAAAGTTTGTTGTTGGTATGCCATAGCCTCTAATTCTTCACCTTGTACAAATTGAATAAATCCGATTCTTCCATTTAATAGGATTAAAACACTAAGTGCAACTAACATGATATTTTTTAATCTTCTTTTTTCCGATAAATTAACAGAACGCATTTTTAGCCACCTCTATTTATAGATATTAGTCATTTTACTTTTTTATGTCTTAGAGTTTTTAGAGGCATAAAAAAAGAAAGGAAATAACTTTATATCTTATTTTCTTTCTTTTAATAGATTTTGTTAATCCACTCTAGAATTGTTTCAAACCAGTTTTTTTCATTTTCGACTTCTATCTTTTCTGTTGCTGGCTCTACATAGTCTTTTTTATCTAAGCTAATATATCTTTTTTGTGAATTATTTAGCTTTTGCATTCCAATTTGTTCTTTTGCGGATTGTTCAATATTTTTTAAGTTTAAACTATTTTCAATATTAACTCTTAATTGCTCATTTTCTTTTTGAATAGAAGCTAAATTTTTCTTTAGTTCTTCTGTTTCGTTAAAACTTTCATTAATGAGTGAGTTTCGATAACTTATTGTAAGAAGAATTGCAAAAGTAATTATTACATATAAAATAATGGTTCTTTTTCTTTTTGTTGCTTGCTTTTTTTCCTTTTTATTTTCTTCTTTTTTAGTATAAGCTGTTGAAGGTTTCTTTTGTACCCTTTTCTTTGGATATGGATCGTATTCTGGTTCTAATTTTCTTGGACTAGTTTCATATTGATACTTTGCAAATCTTTGCATTGCCATAAGCTTTTTACTCACCCCTTTTCTTTTTTATTTTACTTTTTATTTCGTTTATTCTTGTTTTTCAAATACTCTTAGTTTTGCACTTTTTGATCTAGAGTTTCTTTCTTGTTCTTCTTCTGTTGCAATGATTGGTTTTTTATTGATTATTTTTCCATATGAGTGATTGCCACATACACAATAAGGAAGGCCTGGTGGACATGTACATTTTCCTTCTAATTCTTGGTAGGCTTTTTTTACGGCTCTATCTTCTAATGAGTGGAAAGTTATGATACATAGTCTTCCTTTATTTTTTAGACATTTCGCACAATTTATTACAGTTTCATATAAAGGTTTTATTTCATTGTTTACTTCTATTCGAATTGCTTGGAATGTTCTTTTGGCCGGATGACCATCTTTTTGCATTTTTTTTGGTATTGTGTTTTCAATGATTTCTACTAGTTCTTTGGTTGTTTCAATTTCCTTTTGTTTTCTTGTTTGACAGATTCTTTTTGCTATTTGCCTAGAGAGTTTTTCTTCTCCATATTCGTAGATGATGTTGGCTAGTTTTTCTTCTGGATATGTATTGATAACATCTTTGGCTGTTAAACTTTGTGATTTATCCATCCTCATGTCTAACAAGTTATCTCCTAAATAACTAAATCCTCTATTTCTTTCATCTAGTTGATAGGAAGAAACTCCTAAGTCCAGTAAAATGCCATCTACTTTGTTAATTTTTAGTTCTTTTAATATATCTTTTATATTGTCATGATTTCCATGATAATATTTTACATTTTTATATTGTTTTAAATTTTCTTTTGCAGCTTTAAGTGCCTCTTCATCTCTATCAATCCCAATTAGTAATCCACCACTAGATAATTTTTCTAAAATATGTTTACTATGTCCTGCTCCGCCTAATGTTCCATCTACATAGATTCCATCTGGTTTGATTTCTAAATTTTCGATACATTCTTCTAGTAAGACTGGCTCATGTTTAAATTCCAAATGTACACCTCATATCACTACTATAAATTTTTTCTAAAACTATAAAGTAGCATAAACAGTTGGCACTTTTTTGAAATACCAACTGTAGATGCTCTTTTTATCATTTTCTTTCGTTTCTTTTCCTGTTTCTTTGGTACATTTTTTCTTTTGTAGTTTTTGTCTTTTGTTTTGATTTTTATGTTTTATCATTTGCATACTAAAAATTTTACTTCTGTATTTTTATGTCTGCAAATTGTAATTGCATTATTTTCTTTTGCTTATTTTTATCTTTGGTAAAATTTTATCTTTTGTTTGGTTTTACTTTAGTATTTTCCAAAATTTGTCTTTTGTAGGTTTTTTCTAATTTTCTCTTTTGTAAGTTTTTTTCTTTTGTCTCTTTTTCTTTTTTCTTTTGTATTTTTATTTTTTATCTTTAGTTGGTTTATATAAACTTTTGCAAGTTATATGCCTAAGGATTCCATATTTTCTGCAATTTCGTCTGCAGAAATATTTTCATCAAGATTGTTCCATTTATCTTTGTTCCAAATCTCAATTCGATTAAGAACTCCTACTATTACAACCTCTTTTTCAAGTGCAGCATAATTTCTTAAGTTTCCTGAAATTAAAAATCTACCTTGTTTATCAATTTCACATTCAGTTGCTCCTGCTAGAAAGAATCTTACAAAATCTCTTGCATTTTTGTTAGTAAGTGGAAGTGTTTTTAATTTTTCTTCGAAGTTTAACCATTCTGTTTGGGAATATGCAAATAGACAGCCATCTAAACCTTTGGTTACAACAAACTTGTCCCCAATATCTTCTCTTAATTTGGCTGGCATTATTAATCTGCCTTTTGCGTCTACAGAATGCTCATATTCACCAATAAACACTTCGTCTCACCTCGCTTCTATTTTATACCACTTTCTACCACTTCGCTCCACTTTAGTTAAAGTTTAATATAAAAGTTTAGAAAAAGCAAGTCTTTTTTGAAAAATTTTTTTATTTTATTCTAATTTTTTTCTATCTGCATAAATATAGAAAAGAAAATAGAAAAATCCTACAAATGGTAAAATTAAATTACCGTTTTAAGAAAAATAAAAAGACACATAATTAAAACTTATGATACAATGTTGGTGCCGAATCAAACATTGAAAGAAGGTATTAATTATGTG
>JAETTH010000128.1 GCA_021769225.1 Erysipelotrichaceae bacterium | reverse complement strand
ATCAATACCTCCTATAATACATCCGAAAAATCATTATGAAGTTTTCTGTATAAATATGATGTAACTAATGTTAATATAATCATAAATATTATCATATATATGGTATAATACGGTCGCTCAAAAAACCAAATTTTAAATAAAAACGTATCCCTATATCCTTGAATAAAATAATAGAATGGATTTAACTTTAATAACCTCATAAGTATCGAACCTTCTCCAATTTTATCTGCTGTCCATATAACAGGTGATAACCAAAAGAATATCATAGTTGTTGATTTTACTAACTGTTCAAAATCTCTGCTTACTACAGCAAGAGTTGATAAAAACGTACACAAAACACAGCAAAAGAAAAACAAAAAACTGATATAGTAAATTAATTGCAAATAATATATATTAGGTAAAAATCCAAATATTGCAAGAACTATAACAACTAATCCCAGTAATAATAAATGGGTAAAAAATAATGCCATAACATTATAAACAGGAATTGTTTCAACTGGAAATACAACTTTGGTTACTAAATGACTATCTTTCCTTATTGAAGAAATACCAATATTCAATACATCATTTATAAAAAACCAAGCAATTATCCCTGTCATTAACCAAAAAATATAAGGTATTTCTCCTTGAATGGGTTTACCACCTCTAATACCGATCTCTATACCAAACCAATATACAAAAATAAACAATATGGGTTTTACTAACGACCAACCAACACCTAATGCTGAACCTGAGTACCTTTTTTTCAAAGTCATCTTTGCCATAGAAATGGATTTTTTTCTATTTTTAATATTTGATTTAAAAATACTAATAAAACTTTTAAATGATTAAATAATCATAATTTACATTTTACTCACGATTATCTTATTTTCTAATAATTTATCTAAACATAATACTATAAGTAGATTAAAAAGTCAAATTACTACATAATCTAAGCAATTAAAAAAGCCTTTAAATAAAGGCTTTTTTAGTTTTTACTATATTTCGTTTTTTATGTATTTTAGCCAAAATATCTTTGAAGTAAACCTTCGAAAGCTTTACCGTGTCTTGCTTCGTCTCTAGCCATTTCATGAACTGTATCATGAATTGCATCTAAGTTAGCTTCTTTAGCTCTCTTAGCAAGATCGAATTTACCTGCAGTAGCACCATTTTCAGCTTCTACTCTCATTTCAAGGTTTTTCTTTGTGCTGTCTGTTACAACTTCACCAAGCAATTCAGCAAATTTTGCAGCATGTTCAGCTTCTTCATAAGCAGCTTTTTCCCAGTAAAGACCGATTTCAGGATATCCTTCTCTGTGAGCTACTCTTGACATTGCAAGATACATACCAACTTCTGAGCATTCTCCTTCAAAGTTAGCTCTTAAATCTGCAATAATATCTTCACTAACACCTTTTGCAACTCCTACAACATGTTCAGCTGCCCAAGTTCTGTCTCCGCCCATTTCTTGGAATTTTTCAGCAGGAACGTGACATTGTGGACATTCTGCTGGTGGATTTTCTCCTTCGTGTACATAACCGCATACTGTGCATACCCATTTTTTCATAATAATTATCTCCTTTTCAATTTAAAATTTATTTTATCTTTTTTATATTTTAATAGCATTTTGCTATTATTGACTTTTGTTACATTTCGGCTACGATTTTATGTTCGTCTCCAAAATTATTTTCTTTTTTGATTTCTTTCAACTTCTTTTCAAGGAATTTTGTGTGTT
>JAETTH010000127.1 GCA_021769225.1 Erysipelotrichaceae bacterium | reverse complement strand
CCCCATTCCTGCCAGCTTTTGCCGTCGTTTGCAGCATTTAACATCATAGGCTGGATATTGTCCATTGTATGTGCAAACCTTGCTTCCTTTGTTTCTCCCTCTTCAAATTCTTCCCATAGAGCCATTAGTTTTTCTCCTTGGTCGGAAGGGAGAAGTCCGAAAATCCTCTTTGCCGCTTTTTCTTCACGCTCTCTTTGTGTTTTTTGTCCCTCTTTGTCGTAGGCAAAAGTGTCTCCCGCATCTATTTCCACTATATCGTGAATGAGTAACATTTTTATCGTCTTCAGTACGTCTATTTCTTCGTTTGCATATTCGCTCAGTAAAAAAGTCATTATAGTCATATGCCAAGCGTGTTCTGCGTCGTTTTCCTTCCTCTTTGCGCCCGTTAAATATGTCTGTCTTTCGATAAACTTTTCTTTATCTATTTCTCTGAAAAATTCAAACTGCTTATCTATCCTATTTTTATCCATTTTTCTCTCCGTTTTATTTAATATGTTTCATTATAAATAATCATTTTATTAAAAGCAAGTATCTAGGGGCTCCGCCCCTTACACCCCGCTAAATCTTTGCTCGCCCAAAGATTTAGAATAAAGGGCTCCACTAGCTGCGGCGGCTTAGCCTTCGGCAAAAAAGATCTTTAACTTACCGAAGTCGTTCACCCGCAAATTACCTGAGAGAGTTGTTGACTTTGATTTAATATAAACATTTTATGTAAGGGTAGTACATCAGCAGTTTTAAAGATTTTCGGTATATAATAAAGAAACATATAAATGTTGCTTTAGGCATATTAGCAAATCAATAGAAGATGCTTCCCGTGTTTCTTGTGAAAAATGCTACCAAGCCCCCGTAAAATATAAGTTTTACGGATAGTTTTTAGAAATAGCCTTCTTTGGATACATTTATTTCTCAAATAATATTTGAAATGGAATGTATACATTCCTGTTTTGTTCAAGAAAAATGATAAAATAATTATAAATGATAATTTAAACAAATAATATGGTGCAGTGAATGAAAATAGACTATCTTATGTTAGGAGAAAAATTAAAACAACAAAGAAAAAAACAAGGAATAACACAAGAAACTCTTGCCGAATATGTGGATTTATCCGTAAGCCATTTGAGTCATATTGAAAACGGAAGTACAAAAGTATCACTACAAACTATAGTAAATATCGCAAATATTTTAAACATAAGTTTAGATGAATTATTAGATTTGGATTTAGGCAAAAGGTCTATGTTTATTACTGTAAGAGAAATAGATTTACTTTTTAAGGACTGCACTATTGAGGAAAGACAAGTTTTAGTCAAAAATTTGAATTATTTAAAAAAGCTGGATTTAGAAGAAACTTTAGAATATGTATAGTGCTAAATTAATTTAGCACTTTTTAAATTTAAAAGGAGTAAGAAATGAAAAAAGGTGTATTGGAAGATTTATTTTATGGGAATATAGAACCTATGGATATCAAAAGCGAATTAAGCGATGAAGTATTATTAAAAGGAAGTCTTCTATTCGAAAATGAAAATAGTTTCAGTCAAGATTTATCAAAGGAAAAAGAGGAAGAATTTGAAGAATTGACTAAAAAGTGGCTTGATTATAATTTAGCTAACTGTTCTCATTATTTTATTGTGGGTTTTAAACTTGGAGCAAAGATGATGAAGGATATACTTGAAGAAGATAAATAAAACACTCCTAAAGGGTGTTTTTTTATTTATGAATATTATTCTTTT
>JAETTH010000126.1 GCA_021769225.1 Erysipelotrichaceae bacterium | reverse complement strand
GACGTAGTCAACAACAAATGCATCAAATTCTCTATCAGACATATTTTGGATAATAGTAGCTTGTTCTGACAAAGAATCTTGCTGAATAATAGAATAATCGGACAAGCTAATGTATAAAGCACTTGAGATTAAAATAAATAATAAGAAAGGATAAAAAAATATCGTATTTTTCAACAAACATCTTCCTTTGAATAAATATAAAAAAGTCTGAACAAACTATTTTAATTAAAGGGGATTATTGTAATAAGAAAAATATATTCTTATTGCAATAATGTTGTAAAAATGCGATACTTAACTTTAATGATTTTACACATTTAATCAAAGGTTTGTTTCAGACTTTTAATATTTTAAGATTTATTAGAGATAAACGGTATTATCTGCATAAAAAGGTGTACTTGCTCCTACTGAACTTGAAGTAACGGATATTTGTATAGTACCAGAAGGATTTTTGTCATAACCAACGGTTAAATTGCCAGACCATACGTGAGAAGATTCATTATACGTATGCAAAAAAGTTGCAACGATGTCTAATTTTGTTGCAGATGTTTTTGGAATGACATATACAACGCCATAGGCAACACTATTTGTAATCATTTTGGTATCATCAATATTGAAAGAGAAGATTCCTTTGCTTGTATTGTATTCGCGTGCATTGGCGTAGTCTCCTTCATTATAACTATAATAAGATGCTTGATTTGTATCCCAGCCTATGGCCAGAATATCTTCTTTAGCAGGTTGATTTTCTTTAGCGAGAAAGGTAACTTGACCATATACTCTATAGAATGTATCCCCATATCTTTTAGCTGCATATGACGATAGACTAACATCACTTGAGCTAAAATAAGGAGAGATCCCATTAGCTTCAGGGATGAATTCAATTCCTAATTCTTCTAAATTGCTTTGAATAGTGGAGCTACTTTCAGCAGAATTTTGTGCATTGGAGACGTAGTCAACAACAAATGCATCAAATTCTCTATCAGACATATTTTGGATAATAGTAGCTTGTTCTGACAAAGGTTTTTCTTCTTCTGCAAATGCTGGCATACCTACACTCATAGCCATTGCAGCTGTTAAAACTGTTGCGATCATCTTTTTAAATCCTTTTTTCATTAAAATCTACCTCCTGAAATATGAATGTTTCAATGTTAAGAGTTTTTTCCGCTTGGTCTTGCGAAAATTTTTCAGAAAGCTTTCCTTATTTTTACTATAGCAGGGATTCCCTTTTTTGCCTATAGGTTTTGCATAAAGTGCGGTTTGAGTGACATAAAAAGACCTTTTAGAATGATTCGGTACATGATACGACATTCTAAGAGGTCTTTTTGTCAAGCTGTATATTTTTATTTTTCTTTGATTTCCATGTTATCAATGGCGTACTGTAATGCCATACCAATCAACGTAATATTGAATTGAGGAATTGTTACCTGTACCATGTCATTCGCCGCCCATGCCATAGTATTTGCAGTATATACCAGCAACATGGTCACGACGCAAATTAATAGTTTTTTCATTGATACATTGACCTCCTAAATTGCAATATATTTTGTGTCCTTTTGAATAAAAATTTTCTTATTCGAAAGGACACAAAATGAGTTGTTTTTAGTGTTCATTTAAAGTATGCCAATTTTTTCAGAGTTGATAAAAAACATTATTTTTTTAACCGCTCTATCCAGATTGCAATGAACCAAGCAATCAAGGAGAGAAGACAAAGTATCCCAATCACTTGATGATTTTCACACTGGAAATATACAGAA
>JAETTH010000125.1 GCA_021769225.1 Erysipelotrichaceae bacterium | reverse complement strand
TAAAATTATATGCCTTATTTTTATAGATTATCGTAATATTGGTACAATTCTTTTGCTCGTTTCGATACAAGTTTTTTTAAATGCTCTGGATAGATAGACTTAATCAATTTTCCATATGAAAGTAAATAATCAGCAATAAATCTTTCTTCCCCTACGTTGTAAAATCCTTTTATTTTATATTGTCCATCATATTTGACTAATTCCATTGAGGGATAATTTTCTTTATAAAATAAATCCACTCCTTTATCTAATATTTGAACTTCAAAATCTGTAGCATTTTCAGACTTAAATATGTTTGTCGAACGATTTAGAAGTTCTTGCCTTGGCTTCGGTATATAGCACTCACTTTCTGAAATATCAATAATTTTATCACAACGGAAAACTTGAACTCTTTGCCTGTCATGATTAAAACCTGTAACATACCATTGTCCAAAAGATGAAGATATATTAAAAAACTGCACTTGTACTTCTGATACGAATTCGCCTTTTTTATAAGAGATACAGCACACCGTATCTTTTACTGCCATTTCTAAAATATCTTTTAGTAAAGGGCTGCTATTATAATGCTTAGTCCCCTCAAGGCTTAATGTATGTTCCATCTTATTAATAGTATTAATAAGTTCATCAGACAAGCAAGTTTCAAACTTTATCTTTAACTTTTCAATACTTAAATGAAAAGGAGTCGATTCATAAGCGTTTAAAGTTAGCATAGCAAAATACAAAGCATACATTTCATCAACAGTAAAAATAATTGGTGAAAGAAGTCTGTTTTTCAAAATCCCATAACGTCCATTTCTTCCAGTTTCCGAAAATATGGGCATACCGATTTCTTCTAAAGATTGTATATCTCGAATTGCTGTACTTTTAGATATTCCGTACTCTTGCATAATATCTTTCAAGTTAAAAAAACTTTTATCATTTAAAAAAATCATCATGTCATTCAATCGTGTTGATTTACGCATTTGTTTAAACCTCCTTATTTCGTTAAATGGAGTCATGTTCTGATACCTTTTTATATTATACTAATCATGTATCAATAATAAAAGGAGGATTTCTATGGATACACTAAAAGAATTTCAAAAAATGATGGCAGAACAGACTGACCTTGCGTTGGCAACTATCGGAACAGACGGCATTCCAAATGTTAGAGTTGTCAATTATTATTTCAATCCCGAAAATAATATTGTATACTTTGCAACATTTAAAAATAACGTCAAAGTAAAAGAAATGAAACAAAATCAGAATGTTGCCTTTACAACAATTCCAAAAAAAGAAAACGAGCATATAAAAGCGAGAGGAACTGCTATCAAGAGTAAAAAAACTATTTTTGATTTGGCAGATTGTTTTTGCGAGAAGATACCTGATTATCGAGAAACAATAGAATATGGTTGGAAATCACTGATAGTATATGAAATACACTTTGAAACAGCGACCGTTACTTTAGATTTATCGAATAGTAAAACTCTCAAGTTGTAAATAATTATAACTAAATTTATTAATTATAGTACAAGTGCCATGAGGAAGCATTACAGTATATCATGGGACATTCCAACATCAACATGACGTTGAACTATTATGCTCATGCCACTTCTGACAGTGCATTAGCGAAAATGGAACGGTTGATTGCGCAGTAGTAAATAGAGGTTTTACTACTCTTTCTACTACCTTTGAACACTGAAACATGAGGGGATATGAGAAGATTTAAGAATATCTTCCGATACGAATCGAGTAGGAGGTAGGTGATTATTTCACCTA
>JAETTH010000020.1 GCA_021769225.1 Erysipelotrichaceae bacterium | reverse complement strand
GACCAAATTATAATTTTATTAGAAATATCAATTAAGAGAAAAAGGAAAACTATAAAATATATTCCAAAACTAAATTCTACTTTGTCTTTCACTGGAATTAAAAAATAAACTTAAGGGAACCTAGAGTTTAGCTAAAAAATAATTGACAAATCATGCAGATTATGGTAAAATACTTATCTGTAAGCCGCCTAGGTCGGGTATCTAAATGTCAATTTAATTGACTACCTTGCATTTTAAGCTTAGCGAGTATACATATATGAGGAGGTGTACAATTAATGTACGCAATAGTTGAAACATGTGGAAAACAATACAAAGTAGCACAAGGAGACGTAGTATTCTTCGAAAAATTAGAAACAGAAGAAGGTAAAAAAATTACTTTTGATAAAGTAGTTTTAGTATCTGATGAAGGAAAAATCGAAGTAGGAAATCCTTATGTAAAAGGTGTTAAAGTTGAGGGAAAAGTAGTTGCTCATGGTAAAGGTAAAAAAATTATCGTTTACAAATACAAAGCTAAAAAGAACTACAGAAGAACTCAAGGACATAGACAACCATACACAAAAGTAGAAATTACAGCTATTAAATTACCAGCTGCTAAAAAAGAAGAAACAGCAGAAGTAAAAGAGACAGCTAAAAAAACTACTACAAAAACAACAAAAACAGAAAAAGTAGAAGCTTAAATTTGTGTAAATAATCAAGTGAGAAATAAAAATCTAAAAGACGAAGGGAGTGAAAAGCATGGCTCATAAGAAAGGTCAAGGTAGTGTTAAAAACGGTAGAGACAGTGAGTCAAAACGTCTTGGTGTCAAAAGAGCAGATGGACAATATGTTCTAGCTGGAAATATCTTAGTAAGACAGAGAGGAACTAAAATGCATCCAGGAACAAATGTAGATATCGGAAGTGACGATACTCTATATGCTCTAAAAGATGGAGTTGTAAAATTTGAAAGACTTGGTAAAGATAAGAAAAAAGTAAGTGTTTACCCAGTTGTTGAAGAAGAAAAAGTTGAAAAGAAATAAACAAAAAAAGGTAGTCAAAATAAGATGACTACCTTTTTTGCTGGAATTTACTTGTAAAATGACCAAAAACAGTATATAATTTAATACAATAAAATTCAAAGAAAGGGGTAATATCAAAATGGAAAGACAAAAAGCCTATGAAATTTTAGAAAAGTATACTGACAACAGAAATTTAGTAAAACATGGATTAGCAGTAGAAGCAGTCATGAAACACTTTGCTAAACTAAATAATGAGGACACTTTGTGGTGGCGGAAATGTAGGATTATTACATGACGTAGATTATGATAGATACCCTAAAGAGCACTGCAAAAAATGTGTAGAAATATTAAAACAAGAAGATGTTCCAGAAGAAATGATTCATTCTATTCAAAGTCATGGATATGGAATCTGCTCTGATATAAAGCCAGAAAAATATATGGAAAAAGTACTATATACCATAGATGAACTAACAGGACTAATTACAGCGGCAGCTTTAATGCAACCAGATAAATTACTTTCAGAAGTAAAACTATCATCTTTAAAAAAGAAATTTAAATCAAAAGGATTTGCAGCAGGAGTCAATCGTGATCTCATCACAAAAGGAGCAGAAGAATTAGGATTAGAGCTAGACTATATCATGGAGCAAACTTTAATTGCAATGCAAGAAGCACATGAAAGTCTAGGATTATAAGGAGGAAAAAATGATAAATCAAGAACATAAAAGAATTGTAACTGGGGATAGACCAACAGGAAAACTTCATATTGGACACTATTTTGGTTCTTTACAAAACAGGGTAAAGTTACAAGATGAATATGAAACCTTTATTTTAGTTGCCGATGTGCAAGCATTAACAGATAACTTTAACAACCCAGAAAAGGTAAAACAAAATGTAAGAGAAATTGTCATGGACAATTTAGCAGTAGGATTAGATCCAAACAAATCAACGATTTACCTACAATCCATGGTGCATGAAGTAGCAGAACTTACTGTATTTTATTCAAACTTGGTAACCATCGCAAGGTTACAAAGAAACCCAACTGTAAAAACAGAAATTGCACAGAAAAAAGAAGTATTTGGAGAAAGTGTAACATATGGATTCCTAGGATATCCAGTAAGCCAAGCAGCAGACATCACAGCATTAGATGGAACACTAGTACCAGTGGGAGAGGATCAACTTCCTTTGATTGAACAATGTAGAGAAATTGTAAGAAAATTCAATAGTATTTATGGAGAAACCCTATATGAGCCACAAGCTTATTTAGGAGAAAACAAAAGAATTAAAGGACTAGATGGAAATGAAAAAATGGGAAAATCTTTAGGAAATGCAATTTATTTAGCAGACTCTGAAGAAGAAATCACACAAAAAGTAATGAACGCAATAACTGATCCAGCTAGAATAAAAAAAGATGATCCAGGTAATCCTAATATTTGTATGGTTTCCTATTACCACAATCTATTTAGTAACAAAGAAGAACAAGAAGCAGTTTGCAGCGAGTGTAGAGCTGGAAAAAGAGGCTGTGTAGCATGTAAAAGACAACTTGCTAAAAATATGATAGAGGCATTAAGACCAATTCGTCAGAGAAGAAAATACTATGAGGAAAGACCAGAAGAAGTAAAAGAAATCTTAATGGAAGGAACTAAAAAAGCACAAAAAATAGCAGCTGGAACCATGGAAAGAGTAAAAGAAGCCATGAAACTAGACTATTTTAAAAATTAGAAATAGGAGAAAAACATGTTTACCGATTATGCAAAAATAACAATTAAATCAGGAAATGGAGGAAATGGTGCCATTACTTTCCGAAGAGAAAAATATGTAGCAGCAGGAGGACCAGATGGAGGCGATGGAGGAAAAGGTGGAGATATCTACTTTGTTGCTGATCAAGATAGTAATACTCTTTTAGATTTCCGATATAAAAAGAATTTTAAAGCAGAGAGTGGAGAAAATGGAAGCGGAAGTCATTGCCATGGAAAGAGTGGAGAAGATTTGTACATTAAAGTACCAGTTGGAACCATTATAAAAGATGCTCAAACTGGAAAGGTAGTAGCAGACATTTCTGAAAAAGGACAAAAGGAATTAGTTTTAAAAGGTGGTAGAGGGGGAAAAGGAAATTCTCACTTTGCTACCTCTACAAGACAAGCTCCAAGGTTTGCACAAGATGGAGAAAAAGGAAAAGAAAAAGAGCTAATTTTAGAATTAAAACTACTTGCAGATGTAGGATTAATTGGATTCCCAAATGTAGGAAAATCCACTTTTCTTTCTCGTGTAACAAAAGCTACACCTAAAATTGCAGATTACCACTTTACCACTTTAAAGCCAAACTTAGGAGTAGTAGAATCCCAATATGGAGATAGCTTCGTCATTGCAGATATACCAGGAATTATAGAGGGAGCAAGCCAAGGAACAGGACTTGGACTACAATTTTTAAGACACATCGAAAGAACCAGACTTTTGCTACATGTAATTGATGTATCTGGATCAGAAGGAAGAAATCCTGTAGAAGATTTTAAAATTATCAATGAAGAATTAAAAAAATACAGTGAAAAACTAGCGAAGAGAAAACAAATTATTGTTGCTAATAAAATTGACAGTATGCAAGATGAAGTACTTTATCAAGAATTAGAAAAACTAGCTAAAAAGCAAGGATTAGAAATTTATAAAATATCAGCAGTAACAGGAGAAGGACTAACACAGCTATTACAAAGAGTATCTACTCTATTAAAAGAACTTCCAAAAGAAGATTTAGTAGAAGTAGAAGAAAAAATGGTTTATGAGCTAGAAGAAGACAAAGAAGGATTTGAAATTCATAAAGACCAAGAGGGGGCTTATGTAGTAACAGGACCTGCTATTGACAAGCTAATTGGAAGAATTAATATGGATGATAATGAATCCATGTACTATTTCCATAAAATGATTGCAAACATTGGAATTGAAGCAAAATTAAAAGAAATGGGAATCCAAGAAGGAGATATTGTTAAATTCTTAGATTGGGAATTTGAATGGTATAACTAAAGGTCACTCGAAAAAGTGATCTTTTTTCTATCATTTAAAATTAAAAACTCATTAGAAATAAATAAAAAAAGAAAGGAAGAAAAGATATGATACCTTTTACTAAAATGCAAGGATTAGGAAATGATTATGTATATATAGATGGCTATTCTAGATCAATTGAAATAAAGGACTATTCTAAATTAGCTAGAAAAATAAGTGATCGCCACTTTGGAGTTGGTTCAGATGGATTAATCTTAATTTTAAAAAGTAAAATAGCAGATTTTAAAATGAGGATGTTTAATTATGATGGTAGTGAAGCGGAGATGTGTGGAAATGGTATCCGCTGTGTAGGAAAGTTTGTTTATGATAAAAAGCTAACAAAAAAAGAAGAACTTACAATAGAAACATTGGCGGGAATAAAAAAATTAAAGTTAAATATAAAAGAGGGATTAGTAGATACAGTGGAAGTTGACATGGGAGAACCTATCTTAGAACCTAAGAAAATACCAGTGATTTGGAATAAAGAAATAGCAAAAGATATGCTAATCAGTGCTGCAGACCAAAGCTTTTTATTCACTTGTGTTTCTATGGGAAATCCTCATGCTATTACTAGAGTAAGCAACATAGAAAAATTAGAAATTGAAAAATATGGACCAATATTAGAAGTGGAAAAACACTTTCCTAAAAAAGCCAATATAGAATTTATTGAAATTTTAAATGAAAATACCATAAAAATGAGAGTATGGGAAAGAGGAGCAAAAGAAACATTAGCATGTGGAACAGGGGCTTGTGCAAGTGTGGTTGCTTGTAATTTAAATCATTGGACGAAAGAGCATGTAAAAGTGCAACTATTAGGTGGACAGTTAGATATTGTATGGGATCAAGAAAATAATCATGTATATATGACAGGACCTGCTAGATCTGTTTTTGAGGGAGAATATATAGAAGAATAGAAGATAAAATACAAAAAGAGTTATGTTAGTACAATGATAATAGTCTAACATAACTCTTTTTTATGAAAAATGAAAAAAGGAAACAATTGCATTCCAAAATCCAGTAAAAATACTAACAACAGTAGTAACAAGAATTTGGATTGCCTTGTTATTCTCATATAAATTAACGAGTAAATTATGAGTATAAGGGATAAACCAAATAATTAAAAAAATAACAATTAAAACTAAAATTGTAATCAAAATAGAAAGATAATCTTTCCAAGTTTTTTTAAATTTCAATTTATATCCCATATCCCTCAAAGTCTGGTTATAGGCATCTGCATAGGCTTTTTTCTGCGCATACTCTATATTTTGACGAATAGCTTGTTGGCGATGATTTTTTAAAAATTCTTCTTGCTCTTTTCTTAAAATATCTTCTTGATTCATAGAAGCAGTATAAGAAGTAGAACGATTTTGTCTTTGATTTTGAGACTGATTTCTAATACGTTCATTTTCTAGAGTTTGATCATATTCCTTCTTCTTTTCAGGATTGGATAAAACTTCATAAGCTTCTGATATTAACTTAAAATGTTCTTCTGATTCTTTTTTCTTATCAGCTGGTTGTAAATCAGGATGGTATTTTTTAGCAAGTACTTTATAGGTCTTTTCAATTACTTCAGAAGAAGCGTTGGGACTTAGTTCTAGTATTTCATAATAATTTTTCATAATTAAAACTCCAATAGCTTTCTTTTTCATATTATCTGATAGATTTTTTTGTTTGTCAATATTAACATTAAATGGGATATTTTAATCATAAAATATAAATTTTAAAAAATCACTTGAATAGTTAGTAAAATTATGTTAATATTAAATACATAGAAAAAACGAAGAAAAAGAGGAGTATGTTTGAAACAAGTCTAAAAAGAGAAAGAAGTCGGCGGCTGAAAGCTTCTAGAATATGTCAAACAGAAGGTAGCTTTGGAGTTAATATTTTGAAGAAACAGTAGAAATATTCGTGTTACTTACGTTAAAGAGTAGCTAAGATAGTTTTGTATTTTAAGTTAAAATTTACGAAACTAAATTAAGGTGGTACCGTGAGAATTTACCTCGCCCTTATATAGATTGGGCGAGGTTTTTTGATATATTTTTTAGGAGGAAAAGAAAATGGATTATCGTAGATTTGAAAATACCATTGTAGTAAGAATTGATAAAGGAGAAGAAATTTTAGAAAATTTAGTAAAGGTCTGCGAAAAAGAAAATGTAAAGTTAGCTAATGTTAATGCATTAGGTGCAATAGGAGAGTTTACGGTAGGGCTATTTGATACAAAACAAAAACAATATTTTTCATCTACCTATACAGGAGACTTTGAAATTGTATCCTTAACAGGAAGCATTACAACAAAAGAAGGAAAAACATATACTCATATTCATTTATCTGCAGGAGACAAAGAAAATAAAGTGTATGGAGGACATTTAAATAAAGCAATTGTTAGTGCTACTTGTGAAATGTTTATTCAAGTAATTCCAGGAAGAGTAGAAAGAAAATTAGATAAAGAAGTAGGTCTTAATTTATTTGAATTTTTAGAGAACTAAGAAAAAAGAAAATAAAGGAAAGGTGAAAACATGAAAGAAAAATTAGAAGACAAATTCAATCCAAAAGATTTTGAAGAAGAAATTTATACTAGATGGGAAAAAGAAGATTGTTTTAAGCCAAGTATGGATAAAACAAAACAAAGTTATACCATTGTGATGCCACCACCAAACATTACAGGAAAACTTCATATGGGGCATGCTTTAGATAATACAATTCAAGATATCTTAATTCGAACAAAAAGAATGCAAGGGTATAACACACTATGGCTACCAGGAACTGACCATGCAGCAATTGCAACTGAAGCCAAAATTGTTGCTAAAATGAAAGAAGAGGGACTAACAAAAGATGGCTTAGGAAGAGACAAGTTTTTAGAAAGAGCATGGGACTGGAAAAAAGAATATGGTGGAACCATTGTAAAACAGTTAAAAAAATTAGGATGTTCCTGTGACTGGACAAGAGAAAGATTTACAATGGACGAAGGACTATCCAAAGCAGTCCAAAAGGTATTTATTGATTTATATAACAAGGGACTAATCTATAAAGGAAAAAGAATGATAAACTGGTGTCCATATTGTAACACCTCTATCTCAGACGCAGAAGTAGAATATGAAGAAGAAAAAGCACATTTATGGCATATTCGTTATCAAATTACAGGAACCAATGACTATCTAATTGTTGCAACAACCAGACCAGAAACCATGTTAGGAGATACTGGGGTTGCAGTACATCCATCTGATGAAAGATACAAAGATTTAGTAGGAAAAACCTGTATCCTACCAATTATGAACAAAGAAATCCCAATTATTGCAGATCACTTTGTAGAAAAAGAATTTGGAACAGGATGTGTAAAGCTAACACCTGCTCATGATCCAAATGATTATCAAGCAGCAATGGAGCATGGATTAGAGATTATTGAAGTATTTGATGAAAACTTCAAAATGGGAAGTTTAGTGCCTGAATACGAGGGCATGGATTTACTAGAAGCAAGAAAAGAAATTGTAAAAAAACTAGAAGAAATAGGGGCATTAGTAAAAGTAGAAGATTATACCCACAATGTAGGAAAATGTTATCGTTGCCACAATACAATTGAACCACACATTTCAGACCAATGGTTTGTAAAAATGGAAGAGCTTGCAAAACCAGCAATTGATGCAGTAAGAAATGGAGAGATTCGTTTTATTCCAGAACGTTTTGATAAAAACTATTTTCATTGGATGGAAAATATCAAAGACTGGTGTATTTCAAGACAACTATGGTGGGGACACAGAATTCCAGCCTACTATTGTGAAGATTGTGGAGAAATTATCGTATCATTAGAAAGACCAGAAAAATGTAGTAAATGTGGAAGTACACATCTTCACCAAGATGAAGATACTTTAGATACATGGTTTAGTTCAGCATTATGGCCATTTTCAACATTAGGATGGCCACAAGAAACAGAGGATATGAAAACATTTTATCCAACAAGCACATTAGTTACTGCATATGACATCATCACATTCTGGGTATCTAGAATGATCTTCTCTGGAATAGAGCATACAGGAAAAATACCATTTAAAGATGTTCTAATCCATGGAATTGTGAGAGATAGCCAGGGAAGAAAAATGTCAAAAAGCTTAGGAAATGGAATTGATCCACTTGGAATTATAGATAAATATGGAACTGACAGCTTAAGATTTTCACTAATTTTAGGAATCTCACCAGGAAATGACATCAGATATATGCCAGAAAAGTTAGAGCAAGCAGCTAATTTTGCTAATAAATTATGGAATGCAGCTAAATTTGTTATCTTAAATACAGATAATGAAGAAGCAGTAAAACAATTCAATCAGAAAGCAAATAAAGAGAAAGAATTAGCAATTGAAGATAAATGGATTTTAAATAAATTAGATAAAACCATTAAGGAAGTGACAGAAAATATAGAAAACTACGACTTAGGAGTAGCAACTCAAAAAATTTATGACTTTTTATGGAATGAGTTCTGTGATTGGTATATTGAAATGGTAAAAACAAGATTATTTAATAAAGAAAATCCAAGTCGTATGGCAGCAATCTATACCTTAAATTTAGTACTAGAAAATGGATTGAAACTTCTTCATCCGATTATGCCATTTATTACAACAAAAATTTATCATAGCTTAGTTTCCTTTGATGATACAGAATTAATGTTATCAAGCTGGCCAGAAGTAAAAGAAGAAGTACCATTTGAAAAAGAGGAAGAAGAAGTTGAAAAATTAAAAGACATTATCGTAAAGATTAGAAATATTAGAACGACAATGGGAGTTCATCCATCTAAAAAAGCAGAGCTTATTTTTGTAACTCAAAAATATGAAAAGGCAATCTTACAAGCAGAAGGATTTTTAAAGAAGTTAGGTTTTGCAGATCAGATTAAAATTCAACAAGATAAAACAGGAATTAACCAAAATGCTATTTCTATTTTATTAGATGGATTAGAAACATATATTCCATTTGAAGAGTTAGTTGATTTAGAAGCAGAAAAAGAAAGACTAGAAAAAGAAAAAGAAAGATTAACTGCGGAAGTAGCAAGAGGAGAAAAAATGCTTTCAAATCCAGGTTTTGTAAACAAAGCACCAGAAAAGAAAATACAAGAAGAAAAAGAAAAGCTTGCAAAATATAAAGAAATGTTAGATAATGTAATAGAAAGATTGAAAACAATCTAAAGGGGCAAGATAATAAAACACCAAATAAGAAAAAGAGGGCTAAAATAAAATTGGCTCTCTTTTTATGTGCCAAAAAGGAGGAAAAATGCAACTAAATTTATATACCATTGATTCAAACTATGTAGCATATTTAAAACAATTTGAAAATAAAGTGCCTTTAACAACTGGAAAAAAAGAAGATAGGCCCTTTATTGGACTAATCCTTTGTGTAGAGGCAAAAAACTATTTTGCCCCGTTAACATCACCTAAAAAGAAACATCTTGTTATGAAAGATGCACAAGATTTTCTAAGAATTGATAAAGGGAATTTAGGGGCAATTAATCTAAATAATATGATACCAGTACCAAGAAGATATTTAAATAAAATTTTTTTAGAGAGGATAGAAGATAAAAAGTACAAAAATCTTTTAGAATTGCAACTAGCATGGATCAATGAACATCAAGAAAGAATTAGTCATTATGCAAGAAATTTATATTATTTGATTACCAATAAAACAGCAAGTCAAGAATTACAAAATAGATGTTGCAATTACAAATTATTAGAAGAAAAGTGTAAAGAATATATGCAAAAAAATTCTTTAAGAGAAGAAGAATTAGAATATCGATATGAATAAAAAAGGGGATTGACAAAAATAAAAATGATAGATAAAATATAACCAGAAAAACAAATCGAAAACAAAAGAGGAGTAGAATATGAAGAAAAAAGACGCTAAAAGCCTTGAGGCTGTAACACACAATTAGGTTTGGTAAATAATAGAACAAGAAATAAAATAGAAAAGGATAGACTATTAAGAAAAATAGTCTGTCCTTTTTGCGTGGGAAAAAGAAAGTTAGACACAGGATAAGAAGAATAAAAAAGTAAAAAGTATGTTTATAAAAAGGAAAATGAAAAATATACTAAGAGCGACAATAAAAGACAGATTAAATAAATTATTAAATAATATAAAAAACAAAGGAGGAAAAGAAAAATGAAAAGAGAAATCATAAGAAAGGTGAAAGAAGAAAATAAAGGTATTACTCTAATTGCACTAATTATAACCATCATAGTTCTACTCATTTTAGCAGGAATAACACTTTCTATGGTATTAGGACCAAATGGAATTATAGAAAGGGCAAAAGAGGCAAAAGAGCAAACAGAAGGCGCAGCACTAAATGAACAACTAATGCTTAACGAAGTAGATAGATATTTAGAGGAGCAACTAGGAAATAAAGAACCAGAAGACAAAACAGCATTAAAAATAGTGGTAAATTCAGGAACAGATGGAATAGTTGTATTACCAATAGATGCAAGCAAATGTGATTTAGAAGGTGGATACAATATTAATTGGGGAGATGGAACAACAGGAAAACAACAAGCAAGTGCTACTGTAAAGGCACAATTGGCATCAAAAGATACATTAAGTAAAATCCATATAGCAGCATCTACAGATCCTGATGGATTAGAACATACTTATACTGAAAAAAATAAAGAGTATGCAGTAACAATAACAGGAAATTGTTCATTATTAACATCAAGCTGTGGAAATGTAATGAGAGATAAAATCATAGAAATAGCACAATGGGGAGAAACGGGACTACAAAGGATACATTTAAGTGGTTGTACAAATTTAAGAAAAATAGCAAGCCCAAGCCAAAATAGTTTTGCAGGAGTAACCGATTTTAACTATACATTTGCTGGTTGTATATCATTAACCAGTATACCAGCTGATTTATTTAACAATTGCTCAGAAATAACTGATTTTGGAGGAACATTTGCTGGTTGTAGCTCATTAACCGATATACCAGCTAATTTATTTGATAACTGTCAAGAAGTAACAAGTTTTAGAAATACCTTTGATAGTTGTACCAGTTTAAGAGGGGATCCAATTAAATTATGGGAAGAAGGAAGAGATGGAATTACACAAACAAGTGGAGGATTTGGCTGCTATTATAACTGTACTAATTTAAATGGATATAGTGAAATTCCATTACATTGGAGAAATTATCAAGACTAAATATAGAAAGACCATTACTTTAACAAAAGTAATGGTCTTTTTTTCCTTTTGGCAATACCTTTAGATTCTTCTATATTGAGCAATAAGCTTCTTCATCTCCTCAAGAGCATCTTCCTCTTCTTTCAAATAGTACAGACAAACAGAAGCAGAATCCTTACCAATATTCTCTAAGTTATAGAGATAACTTGTACCATCATAGATCCAAATCAGAGAAAACAGATTAGCACAAGGCTCATAGGCAACTGCAACTGAAAGTTTTGTTCCACTTACTTTACCATACCGAGTATAGTTTCGAGAACCCATTTGAAAGGATAAGTTTTGCTCAAGAGCGCTGTAAGTAGCTTTGCTTAAAAGGACAAAGGTATTGTTGGAGGAAAAGCGAAGGTCTTCCATATCCTGCACAATTTGAGTGGTAGGACAAGTATCCTTCGGCAAGAGAATAGCCTGGATGTCTAACATAGATGTCATCTCTCTTTCTGAAATATAGATTTGCGTAATATATATTATATCACAAATCTTAAGAATAGTAAATAAATGGAAAAAGAAAAATGCCGAAAAAGAAAAATGTCGAAAACTTATCATAAATCGATAAAACTTCCTAAACTTCGCTATAGGAAAAAAATACCATCTGTAATATAATACCAAAAAGAAAAGGAGGCGAATTTCTTGAATATACAATACTATGAAAAGGACAAGCAGTTAGTACTAAAACTTACAGAAGAAATTGACCATAATACTACAGAAAAAATAAGGAGGAAAGCGGATTATGAAATTAGTAGATTATTTCCAAGAAAAGTTATTTTTGATTTTGATAGTGTCACTTTTATGGACAGTGCAGGAATAGGGCTAATCATTGGGCGATATAAATTAGTCAGTATGTTAGGTGGAACATTAGAAATGAGAAATGTAAAACCAAGTATAAAAAAGATATTTGAAATGTGTGGGTTACTAAAAATAATACCAATCGAAGAACCCCCAATCAAAGAGGTTTCATAAAAGGAGGAAATTATGTATAAAAATGAAATGAAATTAGAATTTTTGAGTAGATCCAACAATGAGGCATTTGCCAGAATTAGTGTAGCAGCATTTAGTGCCCAGCTTGATCCAACTATTGAAGAATTAGCAGATATTAAAACGGCTGTCTCAGAAGCAGTTACCAATAGTATTATTCATGGCTATGAAGATGTAGAAGGGATTGTAAAGATAAAATGTACAATTATGGACGATCTATTAACGATTGAAATTGCAGATACTGGAAAGGGAATTGAAAATATCGAAATGGCAAGACAACCCCTATATACCTCTAAACCAAACTTAGAAAGAAGCGGAATGGGCTTTACAATTATGGAAAGCTTTATGGACGAAGTCAAAATAGAATCTGTAGTAGGATTAGGAACTAAAGTCACCATGAAAAAAAGAATTCAAAAAATAGAAAAGATAGAAGATTTAGAAGAGAGTAGGGAAAATGCCAATGCATGAAAATAGCATAGAAAAAATTCTAGCTGCTCAAAATCGGAGATAAGAAGCAGATGCAGGAACTTTTAGAGGAAAACAATGGTTTAATCTGGAGTATTGTCAAAAGATTTACTGGGAGACGGTTATGAATTAGAAGATTTATATCAAATTGGTGCCATGGGATTTATTAAATGTATCAAACGATTTGACATCAGTTTTGAAGTAAAACTTTCCACCTATGCAGTTCCATACATTTTAGGAGAAATTAAAAGATTTATCCGAGATGATGGGTTAGTCAAAGTAAGTAGAAGTACAAAAGAATTAGGAATTAAAATTATAGAATTACAAAAAGACTATATGAAAAAAACAGGAGAAGAAATAAATGTAAATCAAATCGCAGAAATCCTGCAAATACCCAAAGAAGAAATTGCATTAGCGATGGACTGTTTAAATCCAGTAGAATCCATTTATGGAGAACAAAATTCAAATGAAGATAAAAAAATTAGCATATTTGATAAACTAAGTACCAATGTAGATGAAGCAAGTAAAATTGCAGACAAAATGGCAATAAAAGAGATGATTGAAAAACTAAATGATAGAGAAAGAGAAATTATATTACTCAGATACTACAAAGAAAAAACACAGACTCAAGTATCTAAAATCTTAGGAATCACACAAGTACAAGTTTCCAGAATTGAAAGAAAGATTTTAGAGCAAATGAAAAGTAAATTAGTAAGTTAAAATGAAAGGAGAAAATCTTGAAAAGACTAATTATACTAACCACTAGTATCTTATGTATTTGTTTCTTAATCCCTATTTTTTTTACCACTTCTTTTCAAAAAAAAGAAGTAAATGCAAAAGAAGGAGAAAATACAACCATAATTACACCCAATAACTATGACTATACCAAATACAATACCATTAAGTTACTTCATACTAAAACAGGACAAGTAGAAGAGATAAAACTAGATGAATACCTTTATGGTGTTGTCTCAAGTGAAATGCCAGTAGATTTTGCATTAGAAGCATTAAAAGCACAAGCTGTTGTTGCCAGAACCTATACAATCTATAAAATATTAAATAATAGTAATAAACATGAAGGAGCAGATATTTGTGATAATAGCACTTGTTGCCAAGCTTGGATTTCAAAAGAAGACAGACTGGGTAAATGGGAAGAAGCAAAAAGAGAAGAGAACTGGAACAAGATTGTCGAAAGTGTTAACTCTACCCAAGGGAAAATCATCACTTATGAAGGGAAACCCATTAACGCCTTTTTTCACTCTAACAGCGGAGGAACCACAGAAGCACCAATTAATGTATGGGGTGGTTCAGACTATCCATATCTGCAATCTGTCACAACAGCAGGAGAAGATGCATATAGTCAATACAGTTCAGAAGCAACTATTACAAAAGATGAATTAATACAAAAAATGAAAGAGAAATATCAAGACTTTGAAATTGACTTTAATCAGCAAGATGCAATAAAAATATTAGAATACACAGAAGGAAACCGAGTTAAAACCATTAAAATAGGAAATCAAAATTTATCAGGAGTAGAAGTAAGAACCCTATTCAAACTAAGATCAGCAAATTTTGCAGTATCAATAGATGAAAGCAACGTCACTTTTGAAGTAACAGGATATGGACATGGCGTAGGACTTAGTCAAACAGGAGCTGATAGCTTAGCAAAAGAAGGAAAAAACTATGAAGAAATCATCAAACACTTTTATACAGGGGTCGAGATTACCAATCTTTAAAACATGTGATTCAAAAACAAAGAAAAATTGTATAAACTTTCTAAAAAAGGAAATACTTTAACTAAAGAAAAATAATTAAAGGAGGACTTTAACTTGAGAAGAGAAAATCGTAGACAAAATAAAGGGGATAAAGAAAGTTTAAAAACAATCTTTTATGTATCGGGAAGCTTATTAGGACTAGCAGTCATTGCTTTTGTTATCACATTTGTAGTTTATGGTACTAAATTAAATAATGATGCTAAAAACAGTAAACTAGATTCTGAGAAAATTATAGGACTTGTGCCAAATGAAGAGCAAAATGAAGATTCAGAACAAGCAAGTAGTAGTGTAGGAAAAACAGTAGAAGAATCTGAAGGAAATAATTCAACTAATCAAGTCTTGCAAAATACAATAAATAATAGTACTTATACTCCCAAAAATGAAACAACAAGTAGTAATAGTCAAACAAATTCTAATACTGTAAACCAGATGACAACTTCAGAAACTCAAAAACCAGAACAAAAGACAGAAACAAAAAAGAAAGAAATCACATTTAGCAAACCTGCTGAAGGAGAAATCATCAAAGCATTTGCAAAAGATAATCTAGTATATTCTGATACATTAAAAGAATGGGTTACTCACTTAGGAATTGACATCCAAGCAGAAAAAACAACAGTTGTAAAAGCAGCTGCAGATGGAACGGTAAAAGCAATTAAAAATGACCCAAGATATGGACTTACTATTGTTTTAGAACATCAAGATGGATATACAACTGTATATTCTAACCTTTTAACAGCAGAATTTGTAAAAGAAAAAGAAGAAGTAAAACAAGGACAAACTATAGGAACAGTTGGAAATACCGCTACTTTTGAAATTTTAGATCCAACTCATTTACATTTTGAAATTTTAAAAGATAACGAACAAGTAGACCCAACTATTTACTTAAAATAGAAAATAATAAGTAAAAAACAAAAATGAAAGAGTTATAAAAACTCTTTCATTTTTTCTACATTGTTTTCTTGAAAAGTAACGAACTCATTCAATAATTTTTTTACTTCTTCATCTGCTCTTGGATTATGATTAATTAATTTTCTTCCTTCAATAATTCCCATAGTAGTTCCTTGAATTAACATCTCAGCAATTTTAGAATTACTCTTATCAGTCATAGTATTCATCTGAACACCCATCCAGCTCATGAACTTATCTTTCATATCATTTTCATCTGGGATTTCTCCATATTTTGAAAACTGTTCATTTACACGTTTACTAATCTTATCATATTCTACATACTCGTAACTTAAGTTGTCCTTCATAACGGGATCACCAACTTTTTCTGATACAAAAGAAATAGAGTCCATTCCCATTTTAGCTCCTTTGTGAATTTCATTTAAAATGGTTAAATTAATATTTTCATCCATATTCTTAAACCTTCCTTTCAAGTATAGTATAAACAAAAGTAAAAAAAATATTTTACAAATTTGAAAAAAAAAGATATACTAAGGAAAATAAAAAAATAAAAGAAAAAATAGTAGAAAAAATAAGGCAAGACAAAAGGAGAAATAATTTTATGAATTGGACGAAAGAACAGTTACAAGCAATTGAAGAAAAAGATTCTAACATTTTAGTAGCAGCTGCTGCACGGAAGTGGAAAGACAGCCGTTTTAGTAGAGCGTATCATTCATAAGATTTTAGAAGAAAGAATTGATATTGATAAGCTATTAGTAGTAACTTTTACCAATGCAGCAGCTTCTGAAATGAGAGAGAGAATTTTAGAGGCAATTTATCAAAAAATTGAGGAAAATCCTGAAGATGAAAATTTACAAAAACAGATTAATTTACTTGGAAAAGCAAGTATTTGTACTATTCACTCTTTTTGTCTAGATGTAATTAAAAACAACTTTTATGAAATTGATACATCGGCTAATTTTCGAATTGCAGAAGGAGCAGAAATTGAACTTTTAAAACAAGAAGTATTAGAAGATATTTTTGAAAAGAAATATTTAGAAGAAGACAAAGAGTTTTTAAATTTAATAGACACCTATACTAACTATCAAAGCGATGATCCATTAAAAGATTTGATCTTAAAAATTTATCGATATATCCAAGCAAGCCCATTTCCAGAAGCGTGGTTAAAAGAAAAAATTGAGATGTTTACAAAAAAAGAAGAAATAGACTTTGCTAAAACCATATGGGGACAAGTGATCTTACAAGCGTTTTCAGAAGATTTGCAAGATGCCATAGTTTCTCTAAAAAGTGCCAAAAAGAAATTAGAGAACATCTCAGAAATGCAAAAATTCTATCAAACCATTTGCTGTGATTTAGATAAACTAGAATTAATTAGTAGACATTTAGAAAAATGGGATGAAATTTATCAACTAGCAAATGATTTACAATTTGATAAATGGCCAATTGATCGAAAGGCACCAATGGATTTAAAAGAAGAAGCAAAAGAAATCCGTGATAGAGTTAAAAAGAACATATCAGCTAGCATTGAAAAATATTTTATCTTTACCTCAAAGCAAGCTTTAGAAGATATTTTTTTTATGTATCAAACTTTAGACTCATTAGAGAAAATAGTACTTGAATTTAGCCAAGAGTTTAGAAAACGAAAAAAAGAAAAAAATATGATAGACTTTAATGATATTGAACATTTTGCTTTAGAGATTCTAGTCAAAAAGAATGAAGATGGAACTATTTCAAGAACAGAAGTTGCTAGAAAATATCAAGAAAAATTTGAGGAAATTGCAATTGATGAATACCAAGATAGTAATTTAGTACAAGAATATATCTTAAGCTCTATTTCAAATGGTCATAACATCTTTATGGTAGGAGATGTAAAACAAAGCATTTATAAATTTAGACAAGCAAGACCAGAGCTTTTTTTAGAAAAATATGAGACATATAAATTAAAAGAAGAAAAAAAAGAAAAGGATGATTTAAAAATTCAACTTTTTAAAAACTTCCGTAGTAGAAAAAATGTTTTAGATGTAACCAATCTAATTTTTGACAATATTATGAGTAGAAAATTAGGAGATATTCATTATGATATTCAAGAATACTTAAATTTAGGAGCAGATTTTCCAGAAATAGAGGAGAATAAAAAAGGGGTTTCTTCCGCAGAAGTTCATATACTAGATGTATCCGAAAAAGAAGAGGAGCATATTTGGAATCAAGAAGAGCAAGAAGAAACAAAACAAGAAGAACCAATTGAAAATGCTGTGTTAGAGGCAAAATTTGTGGCAAATAAGGTACAAGAGATTTTAGATAGTAAAATTGTAATTTGGGATAAAAAACAAGGTTATCGACCAGTTACCTATAAAGATATTGTTATCCTGCTTCGCTCTACCTCTACACTAGCCCCTATTTATGAAAAAGAACTAAATCATAAAAATTTTCCTGTCTTTAGTGATACTGGACTAGAATATTTAGACACAGTAGAAATACAAACTATCATGAGCTTATTAAAAATTATTGATAATCCAGTTTGGGATATTCCACTAGTAACTGTACTACGCTCTAGTATAGGAGGATTTTCAGATAATGAACTAATTCAAATACGATTAGTAAATCAAAAAGTAGATTTCTATGAAGCAATGTTAGAATATATAGCTGTTAATAAAGATAAACTAGCAGAAAAGATAAAAAACTTTTTAAAGATGCTAGAGACGTTCCGAAATGAACAAGAATATCTACCATTAGATCAACTAATTTGGAAAATCTACATGGATACAGGATATTATCACTATGTTAGTTTAATGCCAAATGGAGCATTAAGGCAAGCTAACTTAAAAATGCTCTTTGAAAGGGCAAAACAATATGAAAAAGCATCTTTTAAAGGAGTGTATAACTTTATCAATTTTATCGATAAACTAAAGCAATCTAGTAATGATTTAGGAGCTGCAAAATTAATTGGAGAAAATGATAATGTGATTCGTATTATGAGTATTCACAAAAGTAAAGGACTAGAATTTCCAATTGTATTTGTATCTTCTATGGGAAAAAACTTTAATATGCAAGACCTAAATGATCCAATCTTATTACATCAAGAATTAGGGTTAGGACCTAAAGTAATAGATAGTAAAAGAAGAATCGAATATACAACACTAGCAAGAGAAGCAATTAAAATAAAGACAAAAATAGAGTCTTTATCAGAAGAAATGAGAGTTCTTTATGTAGCAACAACAAGAGCAAAAGAAAAACTAATTATGACAGGTGTTTCCAAAGATGCCAAAAAGGAAATGGAAGAAAAAGAAAAGTTAACCCAAGTTTATGAAAAGAAACAAGGCAAATTAAATGATATTTTACTAAAAAAATACAAATCATATTTAGATTGGATTGAATTAGTATATTTATCAAATCAAAAGAAAATACAAGAAGAAAATATCTTCTCACTTACTATCCATGACAGAAAAGAACTACTATCTCTTTTAGAAGAGGAAGAGCAAAAAGAAACAGAAGATATTCTAAAACAAATTGAAGACAAAACAATAAATGAAGAGGAAATAGAAGAACTAAAAGAAACATTAGACTGGGAATATCCTTTTAAAGCATCCATTTTAATTCCTTCTAAAACATCAGTAACACAGCTAAAAGAATTAAAAAAGCAAGAAAAGATAGAAACAGAAAAATATTCAAAATTAGATACCATACCAAAATTCTTACAAAATGAATTAGAAGTATCTCCGGCAAGAAAAGGAACTTTAATGCATCTATGTATTCAAAAGCTAAATGAAAAAGAAGAATACACACTAGAAAAACTAAAAGAAATGACTGAAATGTTACAAGCAAAAGCAATCATTACAGAACTAGAGAAAAAAGCAATCAATATTCCCAAATTATATGAATACACAAAATCACATTTATGGAAAGAATTAAAAGAAGCAAAACAAATTGAAAAAGAAAAACCTTTCTATATCAACCTATCAGCAAAAGAACTTAACCCAAACAATCCAGATGAAATGGTATTAGTACAAGGTGTGATTGACCTATATTATATTTCAAAACAAGATGAATTAATTTTAGTAGATTACAAAACAGACTTCGTAAAAGAAGAAAACGGATTAATTTTAAAATACCAAGAACAACTAAAAATTTATCAAAGAGCGCTAGAAAAAGCATTAAATAGAAAGGTAAATCACATCTACCTATATTCTGTTTATTTAAATAAAGAAATAGAAATACCTGGCTAAATTATTAGCCAGGTATTTTGAGGACTGTGTAAAACTTTAGACAAGACGGACAATGATGCTGCTGGGTAAACGCACATGCGAAATAGTTTTGAGAAGTGTACTAGAGATCAAGGCGAGATCAGAATCACAACCTTCAATCACAATACAGTTATGCTTTTGGGTATACTTCTCACTTAACCGTTCCACTGCATCGTAGACGTTCTTCCCATACGCAGGTGGGGTAAATAACTGTTCCAAAGTCTTCAAGCCTCCTTTCTAAAAATGGTACTGACTATTGTATATCAGTTTCCAGTAAATGTAAACAAAAATCGTTCGTCAAATATACTATTGTTTCGACAAGACAGAAACATAAAACCAAAAAGAAAATAGAAAAGTTCTTGGCAAGAAATAAAGGATTAAGATAAAATATACCCCCAAAAAACATAAAAAGAATAAAAGAAGATATAGTCAATCAAGAAGATGCCAAGATCTAATTGTTATAGAAAAGCGCATGCTTCATATACCTATGTACATGAGAGCAAGTATGGCATCCATAGAACCATATAATGGAATAATAGAAGTAGTACAATTTTTGGCAAGTAAAAATAACTATACCAGTGTAGTAAGTACGTTATGTTATGGAGTACATGTGAATAGATAGGAGAAGAAACAGCTAAACAGGAAGTAACAACAAAGAACAAGCCCAAATTAACTCGAAGTGGTACAAATAATGATTTAAAGTAATTATTAAATTAGATATAGATACAAGGAAAAAGTAATAAAAAATAGAAAAAAATTTTTAGAATCAAACTCTAGATAAAGAGAAATCAGCCCTTTTCTTTACAAGAAATTTACATAATGGAATCCTTTTTAGTATTTACATTTTTCTGAAAAAATGATATAAAGAAAAAGAAGGAGTTAGATTATGAGACTAGATAAGTTTTTAAAAGTAGCAAGGGTGATTAAAAGAAGAACTGTTGCAAATGAAGTAGCAGATAGTGGAAGAGTAGTAGTAAATGGAAGAGAAGTAAAGCCAAGTTATCAAGTAAAGGTTGGAGATATTGTAGAAATTAAATTTGGCGATAAAGTATCAAAATTTGAAGTAATAAAAATTCCAGAGGTACAAGGAAAAGATATAGGAGAATTAATCAAAATAATTTAAATAGAGTATAAACAAAAGAAGGTGAGAATTTGGAACAAATTAAAGAACTAATTGCCTGGTTTGAAAATATATCAATAGAAACGATCATAGACATTGGAATTGGTATAGGAATTATTATTCTTTTTAAAATTTTTAGTTCAACACTTGCATATATTATTCTTAAGATGTTTAAGTGGAAAGAAAGTAAAAAGAAAATTAAAGAAAGTGCTTTTTATAAGCCATTAAAAATATTTTTTGTAATTTTAGGTGTTTACTTAGGAATCCATATCATAAAGCCAGCAGCAGAGGTAATGGCTTTTGTAGATAAAGTATTTCGCATTTGTATTATCATACTTTCTGCTAATGGAATTGCAAATTTGGTAAATCCCAAATCATCATGGTTTATGAAAATAAAAGAAAAAGCTAATTTTAATAAAGATGAGAGTGTATTAAATTTTATTAGTAAAATTATTAAAACAATTATCTATATTATTGCAGGATTTATTGTTATTATTGAATTGGGGTATGATTTAAATGGATTAATTGCAGGACTGGGATTAGGTGGAGTTGTTGTTGCATTAGCTGCTCAAGATATTGCCAAAAACCTATTTGGAGGATTTGCGATTATAGTAGATAAACCATTTAATGTAGGTGACTGGATTTCAACAAAAGATTTAGAAGGTGCAGTAGAAGATATTACATTCCGAAGTACCAAAATTAGAACAGTAGATGATAGTGTAGTGACTATTCCAAATTCTACAATTTCCAATGATGCAATTACAAATTGGAGCAGGATGAATAAAAGAAGATTAAAAATAGTTTTCTTACTTCCTTTAGAAGTTTCAGAAAAGACATTAGAAAGATTAACGAATAAAATTGCATTTGTTTTAAAGAGTGTGGATCACGTAATTGAGAATACCATTAATATTAAAGTGGACAATATTAGTGAAAAAGGAATAGAGGTTTTACTATTTTTATATACAGACATTGTTCCTTATGGTGATTTTATTACATTTAAAGATACCATTAATAAAGAGATTATAAAAGTACTAGAATCTGAAGAAATTAAACTTGCTTATCCAGGAAAGAGTCTTTATATTAAAGAAAATCAAATAAATTAAATCAAAACAAAGAGAAAGTCCTTACCATTATAACTGGTAAGGACTTTCTTGATATGGTAATCCATAAAAATATTGAAAAGAATCAGCAAAGCTAAGCTCTTTTACTTCATAAATTCCATTACTATTGGCAAAATTACTTGGAATTAAATAAGTTGGTACCATAGATTCATCAATGGTCGAGCGATCTTTGTATACTTCTTTATGACTTGCTTTTCCATACTTTGCATTTTCTTCCATAGAAAGAGTACGAAGTTGTGTTTCTGATGTAAAGAAAACGTTTGGATAGCAATGGATACGAGACATGTGAAGGGCTTGATAAGTTGTATTTTTGGGATGGGAAATATAATCTTTTCTTTTTGTTTTGATTTCAATTAAAGAATTATTATAATGAGATAGGAAATTAACAAATTTGTAACAAGTATGAATGAGTAATTCTTCATCATCATTACCATCAACAGAACAAATAATATATCTATTAGCAAAGGTATCATAGATATTTCCGGATTTTCCTTCTTCTATCTTTTTATTAACTTTTGAAATATAACTGTATCTTGATTTAATTCTAGCCTTAGGAATAAATTTTACATTTGGAAATTCTTGTTTTAGAGCTGCTTCTTCTGAAGAGAGGTGCTTAATATATAAGTCTTTATACTCATATTGATATTTGTCATACAAATCATATAACTTCTTTATATGTTCAGGTTCATCTAAATCTACTCTAACATTTTTCAAAAGATCATTATTCATATTTTTTTAAAAATCCTTTCTTAATAAAAGAATAGTTTGTGCTTATCTTTTGTTTTCCCTTTCGATTATCATATCAGAAATAAGGGAAAAAGTAAAGGTGGATTTTTAGAAAAAAGTGTGGTATGATAGTAAAAGAAATTTTAGAAAAAAGAGGGAAAAAGATGAAAAAACCGGAGCTATTGGCACCTGCTGGATCTTTTGAAAAGGCAAAGACAGCATTTCGCTATGGGGCAGATGCAATTTATGTTGGGACTGCAGCATTGTCTTTAAGAAGTAGGGCAGAAGTAGATGATAATGATATTGTAAAAATTGTAGAGTATGCTCATAGTATTGGAAAAAAGGTTTATGCAGCAATTAATATTTATGCTTGGGATGATACTTATGAGGAAATTAGAAAACAAGCAAAAATTTTAGATGATATTCATGTAGATGGTATTATTGCAGCAGATGGAGGGGTTATTGATGCAATTAAAGAAGTGGCACCAAATACTCCAATTCATGTTAGTACACAAGCTAATATTGTAGGATATCATACAGCAAAGTTTTGGCATAAAAATGGAGCTAAAAGAGTAATTCTTGCAAGAGAATTAAATAAAGAACAAATTAAAGAGTTAATTAAAAATAAACCAGAAGATTTAGAAACAGAGATTTTTATTCATGGAGCTATTTGTTTTGGATATTCTGGCAGATGTTTTTTAAGTGATTTTTTAGCTTGTAGAAGTGCAAACTTAGGAGATTGTGCACAAAGTTGTAGATGGGCATATAATGTGTATGTAGAAGAACATAATAAGCCAGGCAACTTAATGCCCGTGGAAACAGATGAAAATGGAACCTATATTTTTTCTTCTAAAGATTTATGCTTAATAAAAGAGATTCCAGAGATTTGTGAAATGGGAGTAGATAGTTTGAAGATTGAAGGAAGATTAAAAACAGAATATTATCTAGCAACAGTTGTTAATGCTTATCGCAGTGCAATTGATGATTACTTCCAAGACAAAGAACATTATGATTATACAAAATATTTAAAAGAATTAGAAAAAACAAAAACAAGAGGATTAACTACTTTCTATTTTAATGATCGAAATAATAAAGATTTTCAAGAATATGAAGGAAAACAATATAACCCAGATTATGAGTTCGGTGGAAAAGTGTTAGAGAAACAAGATGGCAAATATATAATCGAGATTCGAAATAAATTAAGTATAGGAGATACCTTAGAAGTCCTATTCCCAGGAAAAGTTGATACAGTTCAATTTAAAATTGAAAAACTATGGGATTCAGAAACAAAAGAA
Source organism: Erysipelotrichaceae bacterium (assembly GCA_021769225.1). Classification (GTDB taxonomy): domain Bacteria; phylum Bacillota; class Clostridia; order TANB77; family CAG-508; genus JAETTH01. The sequence goes on along the minus strand of JAETTH010000020.1, from coordinate 7,737 downwards.
GAGATTCAAACAGTAAATCCAGGAAAATTAGGACAAACTGTTATGATGGAGATTCCTGTAGAAGTAGAAGATGGTATTATTTTAAGAAGAAAAAAATAAAGAACAAAGTGAAAGAAAAAACTAAGGTATTACATTAATTGCTTTAGTTATTACAACCTTATTCTCTTATGACGAAAATTTAAAATCTAGTAATAACAAAGGTTTCCTCCTACAAACAATTTAGTAAAATTATAAATTTTCAAATATTTAAAAGATGAATTGTAAAAAATAATAACAATTTCATCTTTTTTTGATTTTATAATAACAATTAAAAGTTGAGAGGAGATTTAAAAATTATGGAGAACAAAGAATTAAAAGAAAGATTTATTGATGAAAGAACAGGAATAGAATATTTAAGACAAGGAGATTATTATATTCCAAATTTAGTATTATCAAAACAAAAGAAAATACATTTGAATAAATATGGAAGAATGAGATTAAACTATTTAAAAGAATATAAAAAAGCAGAATATATAATAATGTTTATGCAAAATACACTAATAGACCATTTAGAAGAAATACAGGAAACAGCAACTAAAAGAGTTAATCAAATTATTGATGATTTGAAAGCAAAAAGTAATTTAATACAAAATATGAAAAATACAGATATGCTTTATTGGGTGAGAACTATGAATGCAATTAAGAAACAAGCCGAAGAAATTATATTAAATGAATTAATATATGTGTGAAAATTTATGGATTTAATGGAGAAATTTTGAATTTTATTATAGTATGAACTAGTAAAAGAAAAAATGTAATTTGGCAGACAGAGTATGTCAAATTAGAAAGAAGGTAAATATGTCAAATGAAATAGATATTAACAATTATAAAAATATTTTTGAAAATGTAAAACAAGAAATTTTAAAATCTCAATATCAAGCAATGCAAGCTGTTAATAAAGAACTTATTTTTATGTATTGGCACATTGGTAAGATTATTTTAGGTAATAGCCAATGGGAAAATAAATTTGTAGACAATTTATCAATAGATTTAAAATTGAAATTTCCAGAAATAAGACGAATTTTCAGTTAGAAATCTAAAAAATATGAGAAGATTTGCAGAATAATATCCTGATTTTGAATTTGTGCAGTCAGTAACTGCACAAATTCCTTGGACTCATAATGTGTTGCTAATGGAAAAATAAAAGATGTTGAAATTAGAAAATGGTATATTAGTGAAACTATAAAAAATGGTTGGTCTGTAAATATACTAGAAATGCAACTTGCAAGTAAATTGTAGGAACGACAAGCAATTGCTGAAAAAACAACTAATTTTCCTACTACACTTCCAAACTTACAGAGTGATTTAGCAATACAAACAATGAAAGATCCATATTTATTTGATTTTATTTCTCTTAAAAAACATTCTAATGAAGTACAAATTGAAAATGCTATGATAAATAAAATAAAAGATGTGCTTATTGAGCTTGGAAACGGTTTTGCTTTTGTAGGAAATCAATATAAAATTACAGTTAGTGATACAGATTATTTTATAGATTTGTTATTTTATCATTTAGAATTAAGATGTTATATTGTAGTTGAATTAAAAGCAAGAAAATTTAAGCCAACTGATGCGGGGCAAATTAATTTTTACTTGTCTACTGTTGATGACACACTAAGAAAAGAAGGAGATAATCCTACTATTGGAATTCTTTTATGTAAAGAGAAAGATAAGCTAACGGCAGAATATGCTTTAAGAAATGTAAATAATCCTATTGGTGTTAGTGAATATAAATTATTAGAAGATATTCCAGAATATTTACAGAAACAATTACCTAAAGCAGAAGATATTGAGTTGCATATAAAAAGTATTGAGAAAATTGAAGAACAAGAAGAAAATGAAGAATAGTTTTGGCAACAGTGATTGCAAAATTATAAAAAAATTAAGCTTTGAATTTAGAAATAAGTTCAAGGCGATTTTTTTATGGAAATTTTTTATCTACAATTTTAAGATATAAACTTATATTAGTTATATATTAAAAACGGAAATAAAGTCAAAATAAAGCGAACGAATTTGAAAGAGAGGAGCTTATTAAATGTCAAATTTAAATTTAAAAGGTTTATGGATTCCAATAGAAATATTAACAAACAAGAATTTAAGTGATAAAGAAAAACTTATATATTTTCTTGTAATATTTTTAGGTCAAGAAAAACAATATTGCTTTTGTACGAATAAAACTATAAGCGAACTTTTAAATATATCAGTAACACAAGTATCAAAGCGAGTAAATTCGTTAAAATATAAAGGTTATATAAATATTGAAATGGTTTATAAAGAAAATAGTAAAGAAGTAGATATGAAACAAAACTTCAATACCCTATTGAAGAAAAGTTTAAGGATAATAAACATAATATAAATAAATATAAAAATAATAATAAAAGGCATTGCAATTTTGAACAAAGAGATTATGAAAAAGAAGGCTTTGATTTTAATAGTCTATATGCAAATAATAATTTTACATCGTAGTATTGCTGTAAAACAAAATAAAAGAGAAAAGCGTTATTTTAGATTTTCTCTTTTTCAAAATAATAAGCCAGAAAGAAGGAGAACAAAAATAAAATAAGAGAGATAAGACCTGTCAAATCAAAAGTAAAGCCAGGAAATAAAATAAAAGTAGAGCCTAGTACAAAACCAATAATTAAATAATAAGTAGGAGTGAAATGCTTCTTTAATAGAAAATCAATAATTTTTAAGAAAACCAGTCCCCCTATTACTAATCCAATTCCCATAGGAAATAAAACAGTCATATTAAGAGTAGAGATTGCTTCTAAATAAGTATTATATACTTGAAATAACATTAAAATAACACTACTACTAACACCAGGAACAACAACTCCAATTGCCATAAAAAATCCACAAAGAGTTAAAAAAAAGAAATTAGAGTCTACAAAAAAGTGATTAGTAGATAAAGTATTTTCTAAAAATAATAAAAAAATCGAAAAGGCAAGAGAAAGGATTAAATAAAAAAAGTAATGGAGATGAAATCCTCTCTTGTTATTTGCTTGCTTAAATAAAATTGGCAAACTACCTAAAATTAGTCCAATAAAACACGATTTAGTGGGAATAGGAAAATACGTAAAAAAATACATCAAAAGGTTTCCAAATAGAACAACTCCACAACAAACACCAACTGCAATAGGAAAAAGAAATTTTAAATTCTCCCTAAAATCATCAAAAAAGTGGATAACACTATCTACTAATTTATCATACATACCAAATAGAACAAGTAAAACTCCACTACTGATACCAGGTAAGATAGCACCTGCACCAATTAGAACACCTTTGATATAACCACTAAGAAAATTCATAACTAGATCCTTTCTATATAAATAAAAATAGATTTATTAAATGTTATTCCGGTAAAAAAAAGATATAACTAAAGATAAACGTTTAAGAAAAAAGTGCATACAATAAAAGAAGAAAAAAGGAGGAAAGAATATGATAGATGGAATTTATGAAGTAAGTTTAAAAACACCAATGGGAGTGATTCAAGGAGAAATTGGATTAGAAACAAAAAATGGAGTCGTTAATGCAAGCATTGAAACTATGGGAATGAAAAATACTTTTCAAAATGGAAAACTAATGGAAAATCGTTTTTCTTTTAGCGGAGATTTAGCAACACCATTTGGAAGATATTCTTATGAGGCAATTGGAGAAGTAAAAGAAAATGAACTACAACTTAATATTCAAACAAAACAAGGAAATTGGATAATTGAGGGAAAACGAAAAAAGTAGTTGCGTTTTTATAGCTGCTATGGTAGACTAAGGTCACAATAAACAAAGGAGGAGTTTTTTTATGAACAAAAAATTAGTGATAGGAATTATTGTAGCAGTTGCCATTATTGCATTAATTGTGGGAGGATACTTTATATTCACACCAAAAACAAAAAATGAAGCAAATAAAACATTAGATTTACCTGCAATCAGTACATCCATCAAAGAAACAGGATTTAAAGAAATGAGCATGATGGATATTGATAGTACAGTATTAGCTAGTGTATTTCAAATAAACGAAGATGAAGTAGAAGAATGTGTTGGAAAAATGCCAATGATGAATGTACAGGCAAGTATGTATTTAATAGTAAAAGCAAAAGAAGAAAAGCTAGAAGATGTAAAACAGAAAGTAGAAGCATATGGAATAAGCTATGAAGAACAATGGGCTAGATACCTTCCTGCACAATATGAATTAGTACAAAATAGGAAAATCGGTACAATTGGAAACTATGTATATATGATCGTTGCAGAAAACGCAGAGGATTTAGTAACCTTAATTAAATAAAGTAAGAAATAGTCCATCAAAACAAAGAAATAAAAAACAAAAAGAAAGGAAAATCAATTTAGATAAAACAAAAAATCTAAATTGATTTTTCTATGTAAAAAAGGGGAACAAAATGGTATTTAGTAGTGTTGTATTTTTATATATCTTCTTACCAATTATGTTATTAGTTTATTTTGCAGTACCTAAAAAATTGAAAAATGCAGTAATGATATTAGCAAGTTTAATCTTTTTTGCTTGGGGAGAAATTCGTTATATCTTTATTATGCTTCTTTTAGCAGTTATGGACTTTTGGTGTGGAAGAAAAATCAATCAATATGAAGGAAATCATAGAAAACAAAGACTTTACTTATGGATTGATGTAAGTGTTAATCTATTAATTTTATTCTTCTTTAAATATGCAGATTTTATTATCTCTAATATTAATGGAATTACAGGACTTGAAATACCACTTCTTCATATTCCATTACCAATTGGAGTTTCTTTTAATACTTTTCAGTCTTTATCTTACATTATTGATGTCTACCGAGGAACTGTTACATGTGAGAAGAGTTTTTATAACTATTTAACTTATACAACTCTATTCCCACAAATTATAGCAGGACCAATTGTAAGATATGAAACAGTAGATGAAGAGTTAGAAACTAAAAAGATTAGTATGGACAATTTCTCAAAAGGAATGAGAAGATTCATTATAGGTCTTGGAAAAAAAGTATTAATTGCAAATCAAGTTGGTAGCCTTTGGAATATGATTGAAACAGGCGCTTATGGAGAGCTAAGTTTTCTTCTATCTTGGATTGGAATTATTGCTTTTGCACTTCAAATCTATTTTGACTTTAGTGGATATTCTGATATGGCAATTGGACTTGCCAATATCTTTGGTATGGATTTTGATGAAAACTTTAATTTCCCCTATATTTCAAAAAGCATCACAGAATTTTGGAGAAGATGGCATATAACATTAGGAAGTTGGTTTCGTGATTATATCTATATCCCACTTGGAGGAAACCGAAAAGGATTTGCAAAACAAATTCGAAATATTTTAATTGTATGGTTTTTAACAGGAGCATGGCATGGTGCTTCTTGGAACTTTATTTTATGGGGACTATACTTCGGCATTATTTTAATCTTAGAAAAAACAATTTTAGCAAAAGCATTAGAAAAACTACCAGCATTTTTTAGACATATTTATAGTATCTTTCTAATTTTAATTAGCTGGGTAATCTTTGCTTTTGAAGATCTGACAAAGGTAGGAAACTATTTAGCTACAATGTTTCATGCAAATGGGACAAGCTTTTGGAATAATGAGGCTCTTTATAGCTTAAAGAATTATTTCTTGATTATCTTAATTGGAATTGTTTTATCCACTCCACTAGTTAAAAAAATAACAGAAAAGTTAGAGAAGAAAAAGACACTACCAAGAAGTATTTTTATGGCAGCTATTTACTTAGGTATTTTACTGTTAAGCACGGCAAGTTTAGTAAGTGATTCTTTTAATCCATTTTTATATTTTAGATTTTAAGAAAGGAGGAACAAAAGATGAAAAACAAAATCTTCTTTTTGGGATTTATGACAATATGGATTGTTTTAATCATACTAAATTTTTTAATTCCTCCTGTTGGCTTTTCAGAACAAGAAAACCGTACCTTAGCTAAATTTCCTACTTTTACATGGGAAAAACTAATAGAAGGAACATATCAAGAAGAACTAGACAATTATATTAATGATCACTTCATTTTTCGAAATGGTTGGGTAAAGTTAAAATCTGGATTAGAACAACTATTAGGAAAAACAGAGAATAATGGAGTATATATTGGAAAAGATGGTTACTTATTTGAAAAGTTTGAATATACTCAAAAAGAAAAACAAAACCTTCAAATTGCGGCAAATACAATTAACCAATTTGTAAATAAGATAGAAATACCAGTTTCCTTTGCACTAATTCCAAATTCGATTGAGATAAACAAGGAGAAATTACCTGATTTTGTAGAGGTACCAAATCAAAAACAAATTATCCAGCAAATGAATGACTTGTTAGAAGAAAAGATAAATAAAGTGCAACTGATTGATTTATTAGAAGAAAGTAGTAAAAACAAGGAACTACAGCTATACTTTAAAACTGATCACCATATGACAAGTTTGGGAAGTTTTCTAGTTTATCAGAAAATTAGCAAATCAATGGGAATTCAAACAAAAGATTTAAAAGAATATACAAGGATTGAATTATCAAAAGAATTTTTAGGAACTTTTGATTCTAAAGCACAGATAATAGGACAAGAAGCGGACAAATTAGATGTTTATTTAAATGAAGGAAACCTTTTATTAGAAGAAGTAGTTTATGATAATGAAACAACAAAGAGTATTTTTAATGAAGCATACCTAAAGAAAAAAGATAAATATTCCTTCTTTCTAAATGGAAATAACAGCAAAGTTGTTGTAAAAACAAAGAATCATAATGGGAAGAAATTATTGGTTATTAAAGATTCCTATGCTCATAATATGGTACCATATTTTTGTCAAGACTTTGAAGAAATTCATTTTATTGATCCAAGATATTATCGTTTACCACTTTCTACTTATATAGAAGAAAACAATTTAACAGAGGTATTGTTTTTATATAATGTTTCAAATATAATACAAGATGTAGGAATTCGAAATGTAAGATAAAAAGGAGTAATAAAATGAAAGCGATAAATTTAAAAAGACAATTACAAGAATATATACCATTTAATCAGCAAGAAAAGAAAGAAAAAGATGTAATGATAGACTATATTGATACTTTTGATAATATTCTAACAAGAGAAAATGAATTTGCTCATTTTACAGCTTCAAATTGGATTGTAAATCATGATAAGACAAAAGTGCTAATGGCATATCATAATATTTATCGTTCATGGGCATGGACTGGTGGACACAGTGATGGAATTGAAGATTTACAAGAGGTAGCTAAAAGAGAAGCAAATGAGGAAACAGGAATTGAAAATTTAAAGTTATTAAGCAACGGGATTTATAGTATCGAAATTCTACCAGTAGATGGACATGTTAAAAGAGAAAATTATGTAGCGTCTCACTTACACTTAAATATAACATATTTATGGGAAGCCGATGAGAATCAAATAACAAGAATAAAAGAAGATGAGAATAGTAGCGTAAAATGGATAGACATTGATAAAGTAATAGAGGCTTCATCAGAAGAAAGGATGAAAATTGTCTATCAAAAGCTAAACCAAAAACTAAAAATAAGAGAAGAAAAAAGGATGAAAGATTCCTTTTTCTCCAATTGGGAAAAAATACTTGAAAAATATTTGGTAAATTGTAAAAGTAAGATATAGTTTGTAAAACTAACGTCTATTGTAAGATTAATATCTAAAAATAGGCGTTTTTTTGATGTCAATATATTGAAAAAGTGATTAAATTAGTGT
>JAETTH010000019.1 GCA_021769225.1 Erysipelotrichaceae bacterium | reverse complement strand
AAATAGAAGATTGGATTAATAATTATCCAAGAGCTATGTTTAATTATAAAAGTACCAACGAAATCTTAAGTGAAATGTGTGCATAATAAACCGGAAATTTATTGTTGCCATTTATATTTTCTGTTAATTTCTGCAAAAGTATTGCAAAATTTTATAGATTGTAGTATAAATAATAAGAAATAACAGATAATAATAGAAAATAACATTTATCAAAAGAAGAGGAGAAATGTAAAATGGGAAAATTAAAAATGAAAAAAGTAGTAAGTGTAGTACTAATTGCAATCATAGTATTAATTGCAACACAAATTAATGTTTTAGGATTTGATTTAAATACAGTAATTAATGGAAATAGTACAACAAATACAACACAAAATGCAACAACAAATACAACACAAAACACAACAACACCAACATTAAATACAACAAATACAACTGGAAATACTGCATCACCAGTATTAAATACATCTAACAGCACATATCAAAATACAAATTTACCTAATACAGGCTCAAATGATTTAGGAGTTATTTTCTTGATTATAGTTTGTGCTGGTTCAGCATTATATGCTTATAAAAAGATAAGAGATTATAATGTTAAATAAAATAAAGAAGTGGTTTAAAGAAATTTAGACCACTTTTTCTTTTGCTTTGACAATAAGTCTTTTACCGGAAAAATTGTTACAAGTGACTAAAGTAATTTCTCTGAGTCCGTTTGTTTCTTGATTAGTACAACTTAAATCATCAGAAGAAATTTCATAACTTTGATAGACCAAATAGTCTATCTTTTCTTTTTTTAGATCATAGATTGAAATAGTATCATTTTCTTTTAATTGATTTAGTTTACTAAAAAATTGATAATTATCATAATTATGGCCGGCAATACATAAGTTGCCTATTTCATTTGGATTAGGGCCATAGAATTTGCAAGGTGATATTTTTAATAGTTCATCTGATAAACTTCCTAAAATAGGGTAGGTCAGATGAATCTTTGGGATTTCAATTAGACCAATAACTTGGAATTGATTTTGAGATTGGACCTGAAATTGTTTGTTTTCTAAAGGAGTAATATTATCTGAAGAAGTATTTAATTCATTTGATTGATAGAGACTTGCTATATTATACTGGGCAATTAATTTCTTAGAAATTTTTTCATTTTCATTGGACTTGTTTTGAAAGAAAAAATAGAAAAATATAGCAAGGGAGGCAAAAATAAAAGAAAAAACAAATTGAAGTTTTAAAAATCTATTTAGTGACTTTTTCTTTCTTTTTTGTGAGTGATTTTCATCATCTTGTTTTATGTATAAAATCTGATTCATATAATGCCTCCTAACTTATTTTTTAAAACTTCAATATATATTTTTTGCATAAAATAAAAAAATATGAATTTTTTATTAAGAAAAATGAAAAAAAGGATGCAAAAATATTTTAATATATGATAGAATATGAAGGAACTAAAAATATTTTTTAAGGAGAGTGTTATTTGTGGCTGAAATAGCATATAAAAGAATTCTACTTAAACTAAGTGGAGAAGCATTAGCAGGGGACAAAAAAACTGGTGTTTATGCTGATGTGCTAGGAAAAATCTGTGATCAAATAAAAAATGTTGTTGACTTGGGAGTTGAAGTATCCATTGTAGTAGGAGGAGGAAACTTTTGGAGAGGCAGATACGGACATCAAATGGAAAGAACAACTTCAGACTATATGGGAATGCTTGCAACAGCAATGAACGGTTTAGCATTGCAAGATGCATTAGAAGCAAGAGGAATTAATACAAGATTACAAACAGCAATTGAAATGAGACAAATTGCAGAACCATATATTAAAAGAAAAGCAATGAAACATTTAGAAAGAGGAAGAGTCGTTATCTTCTCATGTGGAACAGGAAATCCATATTTCACAACAGATACAGCAGCAGCTTTAAGAGCAGCAGAAACAGGAGCAGAAGTTATTCTACTTGCTAAAACCATTGATGGAGTCTATTCTGCAGATCCCAAATTAGATCCCACAGCAGTAAAATATGATGAAATTAGTTATTTAGATATCTTAAATCAAGATTTAAAAGTAATGGATTCTACTGCAACATCGTTATGTAGAGATAATCAAATACCTTTAATTGTATTTGGAATTGATAAACCAGAAAATATGGTAAGAATCGTACAAGGTGAAAAAATAGGGACAATTGTCAGATAATTTTAATTAAAATAGTTAACAATAAAGAATAAAAATAAAAAATTTAAAAAAGATCTAAAAAAGATAAATTAGTTTAGAAAGGAAAGAATAAAATGGATTATAGTAAAATTGAAGAAAAAATGAATAAAACAGTTAGTGTTTTCGAGGAGAACTTAGCAGAAGTAAGAGCTGGAAGAGCAAATCCAGCTATCTTAAACAAAATTAAAATAGAATATTATGGAGTACCAACACCAATTAATCAAGTAGCTGGAATTTCAGTACCAGAAGCTAGATTAATTGTAATTCAACCATGGGATTTAAGTATTTTAAAAGAAATTGAAAAAGAAATATTAAAATCAGATATTGGAATTAATCCAAATAATGATGGAAAAGTAATTAGACTATCTTTTCCAGAATTAACAGAAGATAGAAGAAAAGAGCTTGTAAAAGATATTCGTAAAACAGCAGAAGATGCTAAAGTTGCAATTCGTGCAATTAGAAGAGATGGAATAGATGAATTTAGAAATATGCAAAAAAATAGTGAAATCACAGAAGATGACCTAAAAACAGCAGAAGATACAATTCAAAAAATTACCGATAAAAAAATAGAAGAAATTGATAAATTATTAGAAAATAAAGAAAAAGAAATTATGTCTATATAAATATATTAGAAAATAAAAAAAATTAAGACAAATTTAAGGAAGCTTAATTAAACTACCTTAGGCAAAACAATTTAAGGAGAAAAATATGCAAGAAGAAATAATTAAGCAAGATCTTCCAGAACATATTGCAATTATTATGGATGGAAATCGAAGATGGGCAAGAGCTCATAATCTTCCAGCTCAAATGGGACATAAAGAGGGTGCTAAAGCCTTAGAAAATATAATTGACTTTTGTAGTGATATTGGACTAAAACATCTTACTGTTTATGCCTTTTCAACCGAAAACTGGAAAAGAACAAAAGAAGAAGTAGGAGCTTTAATGTTACTTCTTCAAAACTATTTAGATGATTTTAGCAAAAGAGCAGATACCAAAAATGTAAAAATTGTCTTATTAGGAGATGAATCTGAGTTAGCAAAATCTTTACAAAAAAGTATTGATGCTGCAATTGAGAGAACAAAAAATAACACAGGGATGATTTTTAATATTGCGTTTAATTATGGTGGTAGAGCAGAGATTATAAAAGGAGTTAAAGAAATTGCACAAAAAGTAAAAGAGGGGAAAATGGAAATAGAAGATATTTCAGAAGAAACATTTTCTAAAACTCTATATACAAAAGGGCAACCAGATCCAGATTTACTGATTAGAACCAGCGGAGAAATGAGAACGAGTAATTTCTTACCATGGCAATTAGTATATTCTGAATTTGTATTTGTTGATAAACATTGGCCTGATTTTGGAAAACAAGATTTAATGGATGCGATCAAGATTTATCAAACAAGAACTAGAAAATTTGGAGGCAAATAAAATACAAAAGCAAGAAAGGAATAAATAATATGAACATAAAAAGAGTAACATCTGCACTTCTTGGATTTCCACTAGTAGCAGCTATCTTAATTTTAGGAAATACCATTGTCGTTGATATTGCATTTGCAATTATAGCAGCGATGAGTTTACATGAATTTTTCAATGCCTTTAAGGCAAAAGCAAAACCTGTAATTTGGATTGGATATGTGGCAGCAGCCCTAATTGCTATTATTCATGTAATACCAAAAGAACATATTTTAAATGTAGTTTCTGTTATTGTACCATTATTTATTTTTGTACTATTTTTACAAGTTATTTTATCCAATATGAAAACAAACATTAAAGATATTGCAGTAACTTTCTTTGGAATCTGTTATATCCCATTATTTTTAATGTTTATCCCCTTATTAAATGGATTAGAAAATGGCAAAATATTAATTTGGTTTGTTTTGTTAGCAGCATGGGGAACTGATATATTTGCATACATAATTGGTAAAACAATGGGGAAACATAAATTTAGTAAAATTAGTCCAAATAAAACAATTGAAGGATGTATAGGAGGAACAATAGGATCAGTTATCTTAATTCTAATTTATGCATACATTTGTAACACTTTCTTTAGTTTAAATATTGGATATTTATCTATCACAATTATTGGAATTATTTTAAGTATTATTGGACAAATTGGAGACTTTGCAGCATCTAGTATCAAAAGATATGTTGGAATTAAAGATTTTAGTAATTTAATTCCAGGACATGGTGGTATGCTAGACAGAATTGATAGCGTCATATTTATTGCTCCATTTGCATATTTTTTATTAATATTAATATAATGAGGTGCTATTTTGATTAGTTTTCTTATCAGTGCAATAAAAATTATTTTTTTACTTGGCTTCCTTATCTTTATTCATGAAGGAGGCCATTTTCTAGTAGCAAAATTATGTAAAATAAAAGTAAATGAGTTTGCCATTGGTTTTGGTCCAAAAATATGGCAAAAGCAAGGAAAAGAGACAAAATATACCCTAAGGCTAATTCCACTAGGGGGATTTAATAGTTTAGAGGGAGAAGAGCAGAGATCAGATGATGAACGTTCTTTTTCAAAAGCAAGTATTCCTAAGAGGATTGCAATTGTTTTAGCTGGTGGTTTAGTTAATATTGTATTTGGGCTTTTGGTTTACTTTATCTTAGTATCCTGCCAAGGTGGGTATATTTCTAATGAAATAACAGAAGTAATGCAAGGCTATGGTTCAGAAAATGTTTTACAAACTGGAGATAAGGTTTTAAAGATTAATAATCAATCTATTCATTTAAAATCAGATGTTACAGAAGCATTGGAAAAATCAAATGGGCAAGAGTTAACTATATTAATTGAAAGAAATGGTAATAAAGAAGAAGTAAAAATAAGTCCAACAGAAATTAAAACGAAAAACACAGGAATCTATTTTGGAACAGCTGGCTCGGATTTACAAGCAAAAATTGTAGCACTTTACCCAGGTAGTCCAGCAGAGAAACAAGGATTACAAGTAAATGATGTTATCACAAAAGTAAATGGAATTGAAACCAATAATGATCCATACAAAGTAATTGAGTTATTAAATCAAGCAAGTAATGAAGAAAAAATAACATTTACAGTAGAAAGAAAAGGAGAGACTATAGATATTACCTTACAGCCAGAGATTATTTCTACCTATTACTTAGGAGTTTCTTTTAAAGAAGCTGAAAATACAATACTCAATAATCTTTATTATGGCTTCTGGGATACAGCAGACTTTACGGTATCTATTGTAGATAACTTAAAAATGTTGTTTACAGGAAAAGTAGGAGCAAATCAACTAATGGGACCAATTGGAATTTCTGATATGGTTGCTAAAACAGATGGAATAGCAGACTTTATCTATTTGCTTGCCCTAATCTCTCTTTCTTTGGGTGTAACCAATTTACTTCCTTTCCCACCATTAGATGGAGGAAAAATTGTAATTTATCTAATAGAAGCAATTCGAAGAAAACCAATTAGTGAGAAATTAGAAATATCAATTCAAATGGCAGGATTTGCAGTATTAATTCTTTTATCTTTATATGTTACTTATAACGATATTTTAAGGATTTTTTAATAGTGAAAAGTAAAAGGAGAAAAGGTAGATGAATAAAAATAGAGCTTCTGCTATTATACCATACCAAAATAGATTAATACTTATACAAAGGATAAAAGGAAATAAAAAATAGAAAAGAATACTATACTATTCCAGAAGGTAGGTAAGAAGAAGGAGAAAGCATAGAGAAAGCAACATTAAGGGAAGTTAAAGAAGAATTAGAAATAGAATTGACAAATATGAAAAATATGGGGCATATATACCAAAAGTAATAGAAAAAGAAAAAATTAAAGATATAAATTTATTACCTAAAGAGATAAAAGATATAATATTAGGTGACATAGAAGATATATTTAATAATTAAAAATAAGTTATTAAGAATATTTTTAGATGAACAAAGTAATTTTCAGTTACTTTGTTCATTTTTATATTTGTTAAATTATTTTTTAGATATATTATTAATTACTAAGAAAGAAATTAAAAATAAAAGAGAAAAAATTTAAAATTATCGTTCTTTTTTTTCACATCTTATGATAAAATATCTCTCAAATAAGAAAAACAAACATGGGGGAATTCAAAGTGAGTGAAGCTGAGCTAAAGACGGTTAGACAAGTATTTGCAGACTTAAAAATGGATAGTAATATTTTAGATGTAACTATTAAGAACTTAAAGCTATTTAAAAAGAGCAATAAAATAGAATTAGACATTTGTTCCAAAGAGGCAATTCGAGTTAGAGATCTTGCTTTGTTTGAAAAGTATTTAGAGAAAAGATTTGATATTAAAAATATTTGTATTGATATTACTTACTTACAGGATATTTTGGAATTAGAAATTCAAAAAGAGTGGAGTGATATAGTAGAATATATGTCACAAAAATATCCTTTGACAAGAGCTTTACTTCGTAATAGTAAGATTGAAATTGATGGCAAAAAGATTACTGTTATGCTTGCGATGAAGGGGCAAGATGTTTTAGAGGCAAGAGGTTTTGAAAAGATTATATCAGATGCTATTTTTAATATTTTTGATAAAAGATATCAGTTAAGTTTTCAAGATAATACTTCAGAAGAATATCAAAAGCGTTATGAAGAGCAAGCAAAATATGCTGAAAAATTAGCAGTAGAGCTAGCACAAAGTGAAGTAATTGCTTCTTTAGAGGAATCACCAAAAGAGAAAAAGCAGGAAAAGCCAAAAGACAATAAGGACTTACAAGTTGTACCTCAAGAGGCAGTTCCAGAACCAGTAAAGGAAGAGGAAAGAACTCCATTAATTTTAGGAAGAAGTGCTACGATTAAAGATGATTTAGTGAAAGTAGAAGATTTATCTATTGATAGTGGAAGGGTATGTCTAGAAGGAGAAGTTGTTAATATCGATTCAAGAGAGCTAAAAAGTGGCAAAGTTCTTGTTATGTTTGACTTGTATGATGGAACAAGTACCATTACTTGTAAATCTTTTGTAGAAGCTGATAAAGCAAAACAAACAATAGGAAGAATTGAGGGAGCAAAAGGAATTAAGCTTGCAGGAACAGCACAATTTGATCCATTTGCAAAAGAACTTGGTGTGATTGCTAATGTTGTCATTGAAACAGAAGGAAAGAAAAAACAAGAAAGAAAAGATTTAGCTGATGTAAAAAGAGTTGAGCTTCACATGCATACACAAATGAGTCAAATGGATGGTATGAGTAGTGCGAAAGATTTAATTAAACGTGCTATGAAATGGGGTATGAAATCAATTGCTATTACAGACCATGGTGTAGTACAAGCCTTTCCAGATGCATATAAATTATTAGGAAGAGATAATCCAGATATGAAGATTATCTATGGGGTGGAAGCATATTTAGTACCAGATAAAACTCCTTGTGTGTCTTTCCCAAGAAAACAAAGTATTGACACGACTTATTGTGTATTAGATTTAGAAACTACTGGACTTTCTTTTAGAACAGAAAAGATTACAGAAGTTGGAATCATGAAGATTAGAAATGGAGAAGTCTTAGAAGAATTTGAATGTTTTGTTAACCCAGAAAAACCAATCCCACCAAAAGTTGTTGAAGTAACCAATATTACAGACGATATGGTAAAAGATGCTGAAACAATAGATAAAGTTATGCCTAAAATACTAGAATTTGTGGGAGATAGTATTCTAGTTGCTCATAATGCAGATTTCGATATTGGATTTTTAAAACACAATGCAAGGCAACTAGGATTGGAATTAAATAATACCTATATTGATACACTAAGGTTAGCAAAAGACTTATTCCCAAATTACAAGAAATATAAACTAGGAATTATTGCAGAAAACCTAGGGATTAAAGTTGAAGTAGCACACAGAGCCTTAGACGATGTTGATACAACTGTAAAGGTATTTAATGTTATGATCCAAATGCTAAAAGAGAAAGGTGTAAAAATAGTAAATGACATTGATAAGATAGAAGAGGGAAAAGCAGATTACAAAAAACTTCCTACTTATCATGCAATAATCTTAGCAAAAGATTATGTAGGACTAAAAAACTTATATAAACTAGTTTCTTATTCTCATGTTGACTATTTTTATAAAAAACCAAGAATTTTAAAATCATTATATAAAAAGTATTCAGAAGGATTAATCTTAGGAAGTGCCTGTGAAGCAGGAGAGCTATATCGTGCTATTGTAGCAGGTAAATCAGATGAGGAAATTGAAGCAATTGCTACAGATTATGATTATTTAGAAATACAACCAATTGGAAACAATATGTTTATGGTACGAAATGGAACCGTACCAGATGAAAATGCATTAAAAGATATTAATCGAAAAATTGTTGCATTAGGAGAAAAATTAAACAAGTTAGTAGTTGCAACTTGTGATGTACACTTCTTAGATCCACAAGATGAAGTATATCGTCGAATCCTAATGGCAGGACAAGGGTATGACGATGCTGATGAGCAAGCACCTCTATACTTAAGAACAACCAATGAAATGATGCAAGAATTTGAATACTTAGGTATGGAAAAAGCTTATGAAGTAGTTGTAACCAATACCAATAAGATTGCAGATATGTGTGAAAATATTAGTCCAATCTCACCAGAAAAATGTCCACCACATATTCCAGGCTGCGAACAAACAATTAAAGAAATAGCTTATTCAAGGGCGCATGAACTATATGGTGATCCGCTACCAGAAATTGTAGAAAGTAGATTAGAAAAAGAATTAAACTCTATTATAAAAAATGGATTCTCTGTTATGTATATCATTGCACAGAAATTAGTATGGAAGTCAAATGAGGATGGATATATTGTTGGATCAAGGGGATCAGTAGGTTCTTCTTTTGTAGCTAATATGACTGGTATTACAGAGGTAAATTCTCTTCCTCCACATTATCGATGTCCAAAATGTAAGTATTCTGACTTTTCAGATTATGGATATAAAAATGGTTTTGACTTGCCAGACAAAATATGTCCAAAATGTGGTCATATGCTTGATAAAGATGGTATGGATATTCCATTTGAAACTTTCCTTGGATTTGATGGAGATAAAGAGCCTGATATTGACTTAAATTTCTCTGGTGAATATCAAGCAAAAGCACATAAATATACAGAAGTAATATTTGGAAAAGGAACTACTTTTAAAGCAGGAACAGTAGGTACAGTTGCTGATAAGACAGCATTTGGATATGTTAAAAAGTACTATGAAGAACGACAAATTCCAGTTAACAATGCAGAAGTACTTCGTTTATCCAAAGGATGTACCGGAATTAAAAGAACAACAGGACAGCATCCAGGAGGAATTATTGTTGTACCAAAAGGAAGAGAAATTTATGAATTTACACCAGTGCAACATCCTGCTGATGACCCAAATTCAGATATTATTACAACCCATTTTGATTATCACTCAATTGACCAGAACTTATTAAAATTAGATATTTTAGGTCATGATGATCCAACTGTTATTCGTATGCTATATGATTTAACCGGAATTGATCCAACTAAGGTACCACTTGATGATAAAGAAACAATGTCTATTTTTAGTTCAACAAAAGCTCTTGGTGTTACACCAGAACAAATACACTCAGAAGTAGGAAGTTTTGGAATTCCTGAGTTTGGAACAAAATTCGTAAGACGGTATGTTAGTAGATACAAAACCAAGTACCTTTGAGGAATTACTTCGAATTTCTGGACTATCTCATGGTACAGATGTATGGCTTAATAATGCACAAAGTTTAATTAATGATCGAACTATTACACTGCAAGATGCTATTTGTACGAGAGATGATATTATGCTATATTTAATTAAACAAGGGTTACCACCAAAGCCAGCATTTAAAATTATGGAGTGTGTACGTAAAGGAAAAGCAACAAAAGACCCAGAAAAATGGGCAGAATATGAAGCTTTGATGAGAGAACATAATGTACCTGAGTGGTATATTAATTCTTGTAAGAAGATTAAGTATATGTTCCCTAAAGCCCATGCAGCGGCTTATGTTACAAATGCTTTCCGCATTGCTTGGTTTAAAGTTCATATTCCAAAGGCATATTATACAGCATATTTTACGATTCGTGCAGATGCATTTGATAGTGAATATATGGCCCAAGGAAAAGAAAAAGCAAAGAATAAGATGAAAGAAATTGAGTTATTAGGTAATGCAGCTAGTAACAAAGAAAAAGATATGTATTCTGTTTTAGAGATTGTTTTAGAAATGTATGAAAGAGGAATTAATTTCTTACCAATTGATTTATATAAATCTCATGCAACTAAGTTTATTATGGAGGACGATGGAATAAGACCTCCTCTAAATAGTATTCCAGGATTAGGAACAGTAGCTGCAGAAAGTATTGATGTGGCAAAAAAAGACGGAAAGTTTATGTCAATTGATGATTTAAAAATACGTTCTAGAGCAGGAAAATCTGTGTTAGAATTATTAGAAAAGTTTGGATGTTTAAAGGGTATGTCACAAAGTAATCAATTAAGTTTATTTGTATAAAAGAAAGGAAATGTTATGCCTAATATAGTTGTTTCATGGAATCAAATTTTTACTCTGCCTAATATATTAATATATATTATGATAATAAATCTAATTACTTTTTTTGCAATGTTTCTAGATAAAAGAAAAGCTCAAAAAGGTAAATGGAGAATTAAAGAAGGAACTTTAATGCTACTCGTTTTATTAGGTGGTGGAATTGGTGGTATTGCAGGTATGTACTTATTTCGACATAAAACGAAAAAATTAAAGTTTACAATAGGTTTTCCTGTTATTTTATTGGTACAAATAATACTTATTATTTATTTTTTTGTAATAAAATAGTAATGAAATAGTAATAAAAAGGATGTGAAAAGAAGAAAAAAACACATCCTTTTTTAATTTTTTGATTAAATTCTGGTAAACAACAAAAAATAAAGTGGATAAAAAATATTGCTTAAAAGTAAAACAAGAATTTAAAACAAAATAAAAAGAAAGTATGGGAGTGTCCCCAAACAGATGGACAGTACACATAATTTTGAGATAATTCATTATTTGGTTTTCATAAAAAAGGAACAAATAATATTTGTGCAAAACTATTCTTTACAAATGCCTATATATACTTATTCACAGACTTATCCACAGTTTCCACAAAAGAAAAAAATATTACAATGTGGTTACATAAAATATGAAACGTGAAACGAGTTTGCAATCTGTTTGTAATGTGTTGTAATCTGTTTGTAATAAAAAATTGATTTTATACTATAAAAATGATATAATATAAAGTACGATATTTTACATTTAGGGTTTAATAAACTCTAGAAACACAAGGAGGATATTGTTATGTACAAAGTAGAAGTTTTGACATTAGATGAATTGGTAAGGGAGTGCATTGCAACAAGAGAATCTTTGGTACAAATGTCCATTTTGATTCCAAAGCTTCGGCCAGACTATCTAGAGCAAGATTCTTTGGAAAAGGAGCATGTCTTATCTGTTTTAAACAGCACGATAGTTTCTAAAAAGGTATATGAGAAGATTGTTCGCTGTTTACCCAAGAGTGGATCAGGTGCTGCAATGAGAAGTTTCTGGAGAAACTTCGATAAAAAATTGCAAAGGGCGCTCATTGAGAGAATTTATGAGGAGGATAAGATAAGAAAAAACAAGGTACCATATTATATGATTGTGGCTTATTCTGATCTCATACCAATGAGGGTAGTCGATCAAATAGTCAAGCATTCTAAAACTGGCTATATTCCCAGAAGTCTATATTATCTGTCTAGGATTTTTGAGCTTCAAGAAATGTATGGCTATGAAAAAGGAAATGAACTTTTTAGGACTGGTATCTATTAACAATATCTAAAAGAGAGGAAGAGAAGATTCTTTTCTTCTCTTTTCTTTTCTTATTTATAGTTCCTATATACCTAAAATTGAAATTTGTAAGGAAATATAGTATAATAATGTTATGTAATCCTTACATTTCATTTACAATTGTAAATGAAGAAATACAAAAGAGGAGGGAACTTAAATGTTCCAAGAAAGAGAAATGGAAAGGTTAGCTAACAAAATGTTGGAAATTCCCAGAGAAAAATTATCTTTTTTCATTTATAAAATCAAATATGATTGGAGAGGCGAAAAAGAAAATACGCTTGAAGACATTTTTAAAGATTTGGGGATTTCGGCTCCAGAAGTTAGTAGTACTTATCAAAAAGTCACACAAGATAAGCGGAAGGATTGGCTAAAGAATCTGGTAAAAAAGCTCCAAGTTCTTTTGATGGATGAATTTATCCATCATGTTGGTTTGATGAGAAATAAGACAGCTTTAAATTATGCAACTGCTTTGGAAGAGTTTCAATGCAATAAATTTTTGAAAGAGCATAGAGATTCAAAAAGAAACTACTTTTGGGGTCCGGATATTAAGAAAAATGTAATCAATTTAAAATGTTTTTACATCATTGAAAAGCGATATGGTTATGATGTAGCAGCAAGTATGATGAAAGATGGAACCATTTCTGAATTAATGCATATGATATATTGGGGAATTGAATTTGTTGTAAGCTAACCTTTCTAATCAAACCAGGGAATTTTTTCCTGGTTTGATATTTTTGTATAATTTTGATATATTAATAAAACAATAACATTGACATTTTAAGTAAGAATTGATAGAATATACCAAGATAAATAGTGCGATGAAAAAGAAAAAATATAGGATATATTAATAGAGAGCTAATAAAAGGTGGAAATTAGTAATATAGAATATATGGGGAACTTTAGAGCATGAAATAAGAAAGAGGATAATACATTTATATTATCAATTAGGGTGGAACCGCGGAATTTAACTTTCGTCCCTAGCTTAAGGCTAAGGATGAAAGTTTTTTACATTCTTAAGTCTAAAATTTAGTATTAAGGAGGAATTTTAAATGGTAGAAAAAACAATGGACAAAATTGTAAATTTATGTAAGAACAGAGGATATATTTATCCAGGTTCAGAAATTTATGGAGGTTTAGCTAATACTTGGGATTATGGTCCTTTAGGCGTAGAATTCAAAAACAATGTAAAAAAAGCATGGCTAAAGAAATTTGTACAAGAAAATAAATATAATGTAGGACTAGATGCAGCAATTCTAATGAATCCAGAAACATGGGTAGCATCTGGACATATTGGAGGATTTTCTGATCCATTAATAGACTGTAAAGAGTGTAAAACAAGGCATAGAGCGGATAAATTGATTGAGGATTGGATGCATGAACATGGAAAAGAAGAAATAGTAGATGGTTGGTCAGATGAGAAAATGATTCATTTTATGACTGAAAATCACATTACATGTCCAAACTGTGGTAAAGAGAACTTTACAGGAATTCGTAAATTTAACTTAATGTTTAAAACATTTCAAGGAGTAACAGAGGATTCAACATCAGAAATTTATCTAAGACCAGAGACAGCACAAGGTATTTTCGTTAACTTTAAAAACGTATTAAGAACAACTAGAAGAAAACTACCAATGGGAATTGCTCAAATTGGTAAGTCTTTTCGAAATGAAATTACACCAGGAAACTTTACCTTTAGAACTCGTGAATTTGAACAAATGGAACTAGAGTTTTTCTGCAAGCCGGGAACAGACTTAGAGTGGTTTGAATACTGGAGAAATTTCTGCAAGAACTGGCTTTTAGATTTAGGCATGAAAGAAGAAAATATGCGTTTAAGAGATCATAGTCCAGAGGAATTATGTTTTTATAGTAAAGGAACAACAGATATTGAATTCTTATTCCCATTTGGTTGGGGAGAATTATGGGGAATTGCTGATCGAACTGATTATGATTTAACACAACATATGAATCATAGTAAAGAAGATTTTAACTATTTAGACCAAGAAACTGGAGAAAAGTTTGTACCATACTGTGTAGAGCCATCTTTAGGATGCGATCGTGTTGCTTTAGCATTTTTATGTGACAGTTACGATGAAGAAGAGATTGCTCAAGGAGATGTGAGAACTGTATTACATTTACACCCATTTTTAGCACCATATAAAGTGGCAATTCTTCCTTTATCTAAAAAATTATCTGAAAAAGCAGATGAAGTATATCAAAAACTTTCCAAGAAATTCATGTGTGATTATGATGAAGCTGGAAGTATAGGAAAAAGATATAGAAGAGAAGATGAAATTGGTACACCATATTGCGTTACAATTGATTTTGATACATTAGAAGATGAATCTGTTACAATTCGTGATAGAGATACAATGCAACAAATTAGGGTAAAAATAGATGAACTAGAAAGTTGGTTAACACCAAGATTAGATTTTTAAAGAAATGGTGAAGAAAATGAAGCGAAAATTATTAAAAGCCATGAAAGAAAATAAATGGATAATCCTTTTTCTAGTGCTAATATTAGGGATGTTTATTTATACATCCCTTCAAACCTTTTTAATTAATGATGATTTGCCATATTCCTTTTTTTATCGTAGTGAGGAGAGAGTTACTACTTTAGGGCAAGTTGTCAAAAATCAAATAAGCGATTATTACACAATTAATGGCAGAGTCATTGTTCATATGGTTGTTCAGACATTATTGATTTTTGGGAAAAGTTTATGGTCAATCTTAAATCCTATTGTGATTGTTTTTACAATTTATTTTATGTATAAAATAGCAACTCTATTTATCAAGGAAAATAATAAGGTAAAAAAAGAATTGATATATATTCCAATGCTTATGGTAAGTCTATTCATATTTATTCTAGATTTAAAATATGTTAATTATTGGGTTGCAGGTTCAGTGAACTATTCCTGGGTGTGTCTTGCTATTTTAATTGTGGTATATTACTACTTAAAAACAAAGTTTGAAAGATTCTGGATTTTAAATGTGATAGGATTTTTGATTTTATCTACTCTTCATGAATTAGCCCTAGTGTTTTCTATTGTGTTTTTAGGAACAACAATTGTATATGAGTGGATTAAGAATAAAAAGCTACCATGGAAGAAATTATTTTATTTTATTCCTATCGTAATAGGCGGAACTTTCTTAATTACAGCTCCTGGAAATTCGGTTAGAATGGAAGGATATGAGTGGTGGTATAGTAAATCTATTATAGAAAGATTAATGTTATCAATTCCAGAAGTTTCAATAAAACTATGGAATTTTAGAAACCTATATAATGTGATTCCTTTGATTTACTTCATAATTAATACAATTGTGATGTATAAAGAAAAGAGAAAAGAAAAGCACATTTTTATCGGTTGCAATTTTATACTTGGGATTTTAGCAGTAATAACACAAAATGGATGGTTTTACTTTCTATTAACAATAGCAATGTTTGCAAGTGAAGTGTATCTATCCATTGTTAAACAAAAAGATGTTCAAATTTGTTTATTACTTTCTTTTTATGCAATGAGTTATTCGATGATAATTACACCATTATTTTCAGCTGGTAGAACAAATTACGCTTTATATATGTATTTTATTATATTAATTTGTATGCATTTATTTGATACAGTTTTAACAAGTCAAAAAAGAATAAAAGGTGCCGAAATTGTAATTTCACTTCTTACCATTTTAGCATGTACTTTGGAAATTGCTTCTTTTACGTATATTGGTGTGATTCATCAGAAAAGACTATATGAAATACAAAAAGCAAAGCAAGAACAATTAGATACAATATATTTAGATAAAATTATATCACCAATAGACAAATTTCATCCAGATGCTAATTCACCAGAAGATAATAGCTATTGGGCAATTCGATACTTTAAGCAATATTATGGACTACCAGAGGATATTAATGTTGTTTTAAAACAATAAAATGAAGAGAAAAAAAGAAAAGATAAGAAAGAAGAAATAGAAATCACATTTCTAATATTAAAAATAATCATCAAAAAATTCAAGAAAAATTTACCAAAAATGTTTGCAATTGTAAGAAATGTGATATATAATGTAACCGTTGCTAAATAGGACAACCTAGAAAGCAACATAAGCAAGGTTTTAATGAATATTAAAGCATAAATTTTAAGGAGGTTTTTTTATGAGCAATAAGTATGTATACCTTTTTAAAGAAGGTAACGCAAGTATGCGTGAGCTTTTGGGTGGTAAAGGTGCTAACTTAGCAGAAATGACTAATTTAGGACTACCAATTCCACAAGGTTTCACAGTTACAACAGAAGCTTGTACAAAGTATTATGAAGATGGAGAAACAATTTCTAAAGAAATTGAAGATCAAATTTTTGATGCTTTAACAAAACTAGAAGAAATTGCAGGAAAGAAATTGGGAGATAAAGAAAATCCTCTATTAGTTTCTGTAAGATCAGGAGCAAGAGCTTCTATGCCTGGTATGATGGATACAGTATTAAACTTAGGTATGAATGATGAAGTTGCTGCAACTATGGCACAAAAAAATGAAAGATTTACTTATGACAGTTATAGAAGATTTATTCAAATGTTCAGTGATGTTGTAATGGAAATTCCAAAGCCATTTTTTGAAAAAATCATTGATGAAATGAAAGAAGAAAAAGGAGTTAAATTAGATACTGAATTAACAGCAGCTGATTTAAAAGAATTAGTAGCTAAATTTAAAGCTATCTATAAAGAGCAAAAAGGAGAAGACTTCCCACAAGATTCTAAAGTTCAATTAATGGAAGCTGTTAAAGCTGTATTTAGATCTTGGAACAATGCAAGAGCTATCACATATAGAAGATTAAATGATATCCCAGGAGATTGGGGAACAGCAGTTAACGTACAACAGATGGTTTTCGGTAACATGGGAGACGATTGTGGTACAGGTGTTGCTTTCACAAGAAACCCAGCAACTGGTGAAAATAAAATTTTTGGTGAATATTTAATGAATGCACAAGGTGAAGACGTTGTTGCAGGAATTAGAACACCACAACATATTGAAACTTTAAAAAATGTAAATCCAAAAGCATATGAAGATTTTATAATGTATGCTAATAAACTAGAAAAACATTACAAAGATATGCAAGATATGGAATTTACAATTGAAGCTGGAAAATTATACTTCTTACAAACAAGAAATGGTAAGAGAACTGCAAATGCTGCACTTCAAATTGCTGTTGATTTAGTAAAAGAGGGAATGATTACAGAAAAAGAAGCTGTTTTGAGAGTAGAACCAAATCAATTAGATCAGTTATTACATCCAAACTTTGATGCAGCAAGCTTAAAAGCTGCAAAAGTTGTTGCAAAAGGGTTAGCAGCATCTCCAGGAGCAGCTACAGGTAAAGTAGTATTTACAGCTGAAAGAGCTGTTGAATTACACAAAGCTGGAGAAAAAGAACTAGTACTAGTAAGACTTGAAACATCACCAGAAGACATCGACGGAATGGTAGTATGTAGTGGTGTACTTACAGTTAGAGGTGGTATGACATCTCACGCTGCCGTTGTTGCTCGTGGTATGGGAACATGCTGCGTTGCAGGATGCGGAGATATTACGGTTAATGAAGAAGAAAAATACTTTACATTACCAGATGGAAGAAAAGTTCATGAAGGAGAATACATTTCACTTGATGGATCAACAGGTAATGTTTATGGAGAAAAAGTTCAAACTGTTGAAGCTTCTGTATCAGGAAACTTTGCAACATTAATGGGATGGGCTGACCAATATAGACAATTAAAAGTTAGAACAAATGCTGATACACCAAGAGATGCTAAACAAGCATATGACTTTGGTGCAGAAGGTATTGGATTATGTAGAACAGAGCATATGTTCTTTGCACCTGATAGAATTGCTGCAATCCGTGAAATGATTGTTTCAAAAACACCAGAACAAAGAGCAAAAGCATTAGCTAAAATTCTTCCAATGCAAAGAGGAGATTTTGAAGAATTATATAGAACAATGAAAGGTTACCCAGTAACAATTCGTTTCTTAGATCCACCTCTACATGAGTTCGTTCCACATGCTGATGAAGATATTAAAGCATTAGCAAAAGAAATGGGAATGACATTTGAAGATTTAAAAAATGTTGTTGAAGGTTTACATGAATTTAACCCAATGATGGGACATCGTGGATGTCGTTTAGCTGTAACATATCCTGAAATTGCCGAAATGCAAACAAGAGCCGTTATTGAAGCAGCTATTAATGTAAATAAAGAAGGAATGAACGTAGTTCCAGAAATTATGATTCCACTTGTTGGAGAAGTAAAAGAATTAAAATATGTTAAGGATATTGTAAGAAGAACAGCTGATGAAGTTATTAAAAATGCAGGAGTTAAATTAGAATACCATGTTGGTACAATGATTGAAATTCCAAGAGCTGCATTAACAGCTGATGAAATTGCTAAAGAAGCTGAATTCTTCTCATTTGGTACAAATGACTTAACACAAATGACATTTGGATTTAGTCGTGATGATGCAGGTAAATTCTTAAATGACTACTATGATAAAAAGATCTATGAATCTGATCCATTTGCTAAACTAGACCAAGTTGGTGTAGGAAAATTAGTAAAAATGGCTGTAGATTTAGGAAAACAAACCAGACCTGATATCAAACTTGGTATCTGTGGGGAGCACGGAGGAAACCCTCCTACAGTTGAATTCTGCCATAATGTAGGATTAACATATGTATCTTGCTCACCATTTAGAGTTCCAATTGCTAAACTTGCTGCTGCACAAGCTGCAATCAAAAATCCAAGAGCATAGTATAAACAAAAAGAAGGAGAATGTTCTTCCGAACATTCTCCTTCTTTTTTGAAGGTATGAAGCAGTTATGAAGGGAAAATTAATGGATTTCTATTGTGATCTTGTTAGTAGATCCAGCAATGCATCCATCCGTGATCTGATGTAGGTACTCTATAGCGAATTGTATAGGTACCAGGAACCATATTATACAGTACTTTATAGTTCTCACCATTTCCAAAAAAGCCAAAATTGCTCAGAATTGTTTTGCCTTCAGGATTGATGACATCAAAGTAGATTACTGCATAATCAGGAAAGTCATTTACTTTGAAAGTAACTCCTCCTTTAGAACTGGTAGTGCCAGGAGCTTCAACTTTGAACTCTCCAGAGGAATAGTTTGCATATTCTGCTGCATATCCATAGATGTTTCTGGCCTCTGCAGCAAAAGCTTGTACGCAAATCAGGCCAGATAAGACGAAGACGAGCAAAATTGCTGCAAACCGACTCAGTTTCTTTTTCATAGAGCATTCTCCTTTAATGTGTTTTTTCTGCTTCATACTTCTATTAGAAAAGGTAATTATACCAATTCTAATCAATATAGAAAGATATTATAGAAATATAACACCAAGGTATAATTTTTTCAAGAAAAGTGTAAAAAAGTGTAAAGTACATATCTTGTATCAAAAGGATATTTTTTGATAAAATAATAAAAAATAAAACAAAAAGGAGGACGAAATGGAAAAGAAACAGGGGAAAAAAGGAGTTAAAATTGCTCTAATTATTTTATTAATTTTTATTTTATTATTGATAGGCTTACTAATTTATCGTTATATTGTATTTAAAGATGTTGTTGCGGTCAACGAGAAGAATATAGCTCTTACTAATTTTTCTTATACCATGAATTCAAAAATTTCTCATGATAATGAAGAAAAATTAATAGAAATGAACTATTGGGTAAAAGATAATGTTGCCGTAATGAAAACAACTATTGATGGGGAAGTAAAGCTATTGGATTGGGAAAATTCTAATACGAAAGAACGATTATTGTTATCTCCAGCAAATAATAAGATATTAGAGACTGAAGAAATGGAAAATGTAATCTACAAAAAGATGCCAAATGATTTGATACTTAATGGCATGCAAGGAAAGGAATTAGAATTAACTTTTAATTTTGCAATTCAGGTTAAAAATACTAATTTAGAAGGAAAAGAGTGTTATCTTGTAGAATACGATAGTCACAAATCTTGGATTGAAAAACAAACTGGATATTTATTGAAAAGAGAGTTAGGAGAACAAATAGATGAATATACTTATTCTGTTAATACTGTGACAGAAAAGGATATTCAAAAGCCATCAACACAAGGATATAATAAATAGAAAAAATAAGCAAATATGTTCTAGAAGAAGATAGGAATATTACTTGTCTTCTTTTTGTCATAAAAATGTAATGCAAATGTAAACAAAATGAAATTTATTCTAATGGGATTCATGCTATAATATTAATACTTTGTCGTTGGAGAGAAAAAAATGGAAAATTGTGTAGAAGAGAGAATTGAGAATATCAAGGATTTATCAGAAGCAATAACAATCTATCATGAAATGAAAGAGAAAAAAGAAAGACAAGAGATTGACGTTGCTTTTTTTAATTATGTTTTAAAACAAATTGAATCTCAATTTTTAGAAGAACTTTTAGGAATTAGTTCAATTGTATTTTTAGAATTAATTATTCCTAAACTTCAAGAAAAAAATATCAATATTAATAAAATAGATTTTTCGGTACTTCAAGTAATAGAGCTTAACAACCCAAATCAAGAAGAAAAAGATGTCCAAGGCAAAGTTTGTACATATGATGGAGACTTTATTGCATTATTTGGCATTTATAAGCAAAATCAAGATAAATATGTACAATATGATATAGAAGAAATATCCTCTGATTTTTCAAAATTAAAAAGATATCATGGCTTTACTTTATTGGCAAGAACAATGAAAATAAGTAATTACTATATTATTTCAGATGGAGAGAAAACAAAAGTGTTTTTAAAAGAAGAACCGTTAGCATTAGTTGTAGTTTCTGATTCGTTTGTTGGAAAAATGAGAGAAAAACTGACAGATGTTTTCAAAAAGGTAATTCCTGTTTTAAATCCAGAGGTTGCAAATTATAAACTAATTTACAATAGTAGTGATAAGCATGATGAAAAAATAAAGACAGGAAAAGCAGGATATAAAAGAATGCATAATGTGTTAAATAAAGATAGAATTTTTAATAAAGATGTAAGAGTAAATATATAAAGAGTAAATTCATTAAAATAATAAGGATATAGGAATATAAAACTATATCCTTTTGTTATTATGCAAAGAATAAAAGAAGAATATTAAACTTTATGTATCAAACTTAGGATAATATCTCTCTAGCCACATATTACTTGCCATAAGCTGTAGTCCAGTCGTGGGACGTCAGAAAAAGATACATATAAATTTGATAGAGAGTGTAAGAAAATCTCGAAAATATAAAATCACGAATTTTGAATATTTTTATAGGAGTAAATAGAAATAAAATTCATATCCTATAATTTTTGAAAGTTAATTGATAAAAAATAAAAAAAAGCATAAAATATTTCTAATATAAAATGAAGGCTATTTAATATGTGGGTGAAGAAGAATGAAACAAAATAAAATAGAAGAAAGTCAAAAATATGTTGAAAAAACTTTAAAAAGATGTAGTAAACTTAAAGTAGAAGAATTATTTAAAGAATACAAAACATCATATGAAGGGCTTAGTGTTGTCGAAATAGAAGATAGAGTAGAAGAATATGGAAAAAATACAATAGAAATAAAGTCAACAAACAACTTGATAACTATGTTAAAAGAAGCTTTTGTCAACCCTTTTAACATAGTTCTAGTATTAGTAGCAATTATAACATTTATAACAGATGTTGCGATAGCAACAAAAAAAGATTATGCAACCTTTACATTAATTGTAAGTACCATTATTATATCTGCAATGATTTCATTTATACAACAGACAAAATCAGATAAAGCAGCAAAAAAATTGCAAAAAATGATTTCAAATAAAATCGACATTATAAGAGATGGAATTCCAACAATAGTAGATGTAGAAGAAATTGTACCAGGTGATATTGTAAAATTATCATCAGGGGATATGTTACCAGGAGATGTAAGATTTTTAGAAGTAAAAGATTTATTTATAGACCAATCTTCATTAACAGGAGAATCAAATCCAGTTGAAAAATATGCTAGTAGTGTGGGAGATGAAGAAATAACAGATATTGCTAATATTGGATTTATGGGAACAAATGTTATCAGCGGAACAGCAACAGCAATTGTTTTAGCTACAGGTAATAAAACATATTTTGGAAACATGGCAAAATCTCTTTATAGTGTAAATGCCAAAAATAGTTTTGAAAGAGGCGTAGATGATGTAAGTAAACTACTAATAAAATTTATGTTGATTATGCTTCCAATTATTTTATTAATAAACCTATTTACAAAAGGTAACTGGTGGGATTCTCTATTATTTGCAATTACAATAGCAGTTGGACTAACTCCAGAAATGTTACCAGTTATTATGACATCAACTTTAGCAAAAGGCGCAATAGACATGTCTAAAAAGAAAACAATAGTAAAAAGATTAAGTGCAATACAAACATTGGGGGAAATGAATATTTTATGTACAGATAAAACTGGTACGCTAACAGAAGATGAAATAGTGTTAGAAAAATATATGGATATAGAAGGAAATGAAAATATAAGGATTTTAAAACATGCTTTTTTAAATAGTTATTTTCAAACAGGACTAAAAAACTTAATTGATGTTGCTATTATTTCTAGAGCTGAAAAAGAAAATTTAAATATATTAAAAGAAGAATATAAAAGAGAAGATGAGATTCCATTTGATTTTACCAGAAGAAGAATGAGCGTTGTTTTAAAAGATAGAAATGGAAAAAGACAATTGATTACAAAAGGTGCAGTAGATGAAGTAATGTCTATATGTTCTTTTATTGACATCAATGGAAATGTACAGGAAATGACAGAAAATTTAAGAAAACAAGCATATAGTATATATGAAAAACATAATAAGGATGGATTAAGAGTGCTTGCAGTGGCACAAAAAAATAATATTCATGGAATTGAAACTTTTGGATTACAAGATGAATCAAATATGGTATTAATTGGTTTTGTAGGATTTTTAGATCCACCAAAAGCTAGTAGTAAACAAGCTATTTCAGCATTAAAAAAACATGGTGTAGATACAGTTGTTTTAACAGGCGATAGTGAAGGTGTAGCATTAAATGTGTGTAAAAAAGTAGGAATTGCAGTAAATAAAAGACTAACAGGTAAACAAATAGAAGAAATGACAGATGAAGAATTAAAAGAAAAAGTGAAAGACTGCCATTTATATTCAAAATTATCACCTTTACAAAAACAAAGAATCGTTAGAATATATCAAGAAAATGGAAACACAGTTGGATATATGGGTGATGGGATTAATGATAGTCCACCGCTAAAGCAAGCAGATGTAGGAATATCAGTAGATACAGCAGTAGATATTGCAAAGGAAACAGCAGATATTATTCTTTTAGAAAAAGATTTAAATGTATTAGAAGAAGGCGTAATAAATGGAAGAAAAACATTTACTAATGTTTTAAAATATATAAAAATGGCTACAAGTGGCAATTTTGGAAACATGCTATCTGTTATTATTGCAAGCATATTTTTACCATTTTTGCCATTGTTACCAATTCATATATTAATACAAAATTTGCTATGTGATTTTGCACAAATAGGAATGCCCTTCGATAACGTAGACGAAGAGTATATAGAAAAACCTAAAAAATGGAATACAAATGGAATTAAAAAGTTTATGTTTGCTTTTGGAATTATTAGTACAATATTAGATATTATATGCTTTATAATATTATGGTTTGTTTTAAAATTTAATACTGTAGAAAAGGCGATGTTATTTCAAACAGGATGGTTTGCCTTTGGAATCATATCACAGACTCTTATCATTCATATGATAAGAACACATAAAACACCATTTATAAAAAGTAAATCTTCAAAACAGTTATTGTTATCTACATTTTCAATAACAATTATTACACTATTAATAACTTTTACCGATATTTCTACAATATTTGATTTAAGAAAATTACCATACGAATATATGTTATGGATATTAGCTCTACTACTTGTATATATTATATTAATTCAATTGTATAAAAAAGTGTATTTGAGAAGAAATAAAGAATGGTTATAGAAATTGAAGAGGTTACAAGATTTTACTATATTCAAAAGAAAATAAAAGTAGAAAACAAAAAAATGAATATGCTGTTATAAGAAAATTTAATAATGAACCACTAAGTTTTCAAAAAGTAATAAAACAACTACTAATAAGAAGATTGAATAATTTAAATAAATATTAGAAAATATATAATACAAGGTATAAAGATGGAAATTATAGTGTTATAACGGGATATATAAATGGAAATGAAAGTGTAATAAAAGCAACGCAAAGAGAAGGATTAGGAGAAACTAGAATAGTAATAGATGAAGAAGATTTGAAAATAGTCCATATATGGATGGTAAGAACTTGAGGTCACAAATTGTGACCTCAAGTTGTATATTATAATTCAATTTTAGGCTGATACCTCTCAAGCCACATATTCACCTGGCAAAGATATGCCATAAGCTGAGGTCCTGTCCTTGGCTGTCAGAAAAAACACATAGCAATTTTACTAGAGGCTGTAAGGTTTGCTCGAAAATAGCAAATTACAAATTTTAACAAAAATGAAACTAGATAACAGAAAAAGTTTAAATTAACTAATATTTCAAAGATAAATGTAATTATTTAAAAGAAATTAAAAATTTGTATACATTTTAGAATTTTATGATACAATATAATATATTTTAACTTTTTATAATATCACTAAATAAAAATTTATGTACTGTAATTATCTATATAAAATAAATTTATATTATAAAAAGTTAAAATGTTATTTATATAATCATAAATAAAGTAGGTAAATTTCAATATAAAATATTTTGCTACATTGTAGCCTTAATATAAATATGAAATTTACTTTTTTTAAAATAAAAAAATGTCAAAAAAGTTACAAAAATTATTGTAAATAAATAATATTATTTGTATAATAATATCAAGTTATAAAGAAATCTTTTGGAGGAAAAAATGAGCAAGTTTAATTGTAGAAACAGGAAAACTATAAATGATATAGAAGTTGCATTATATGATGTTGACCTAGAAAAAGAAGATGAAATTAATGATTTGAAAAATTGGCTACAACAAAAGATAAAAAGAATGAATATGAATAATTCTGATTTTATAGATGCTTTTAATGTTTCTACAATTTCTGAAGGGTTTAGAGAACGAATAAAAAGAGCATATGAAAAAAGTAGTAATCCAATTGAAAATAAAATAAAATGGTTTGATGTTCGAAGAAGTCGAGTAACTGAATTTATGGCACAACGATTATTGGAAAAACAATATAATTGTTTATTTTATGAAGAAGCAGATAAAAAGATAACAGCCTCTATAATAGATAGAGATAAACATGCAGGAGGTGTTGATGTTACTGGAATTAGAACTGAAGAAGACGATTTTAAATTTGTAATTTGTGAAGTTAAATCATCATCATCTAAATCAATTCCTTGTGAGAATGCAGATGAATTATTAAAAGACATTAATTCTTCTTTTTATAATGATAAGGACAGGACAACAAAGGAAATAATGAATTATTTTAAAAGTTTAAGTACATCATTGAATATTAACGATGAATTAATACATAACATATTGAATTTTTTAATAAATCTAGTAGATGAATTAGGTAACGAATTAGTTATTACAAATAAATTAGTTTTTTTCCCTTTTTTAATTAGAAATAATAAAAAAGTATGTGAAGAATATGAATTAAATGATTTTTCAAATTTCAAAAATGATGATTTTAAAAATACAGAAATGAAAGGGATTATTTGGGCTTTTAATACAGACATAGATGAATTTGTAAAAAATATATATAATGAGGTGGAAAATGTTTGAAGAAATTATTACTAAGATAAAAGAAATGTTTAGTAAAGATTCAAACGAAATATCGGAATTAGTAAAAACATTAAGTAGTCATGAAAGAAAAGTATTGGAGAATAGGCTAAATAATGTCAGTATTAATAACGCAAATCATAATAATGAAGATATTAATAGAACTGTAAAGGCATTAAATATTATTAGTGATATTATTGATAATAGAACTAATATAAAAGACAAAAGCATTATAGAAATGATTAATAATATGATTTTTGAGTTATATAAAATGCAATATGATTTAATAGATTATAATTGTAATGTATTGGATATTGATTATATTATAAGTATGTATGCAATGTATTCATTAGTTTGTGACAAAGAAACTATGGTAGATAAGAACTTGAGAACTAAGATAAAGGAATTAAAGGATAAAACATTAAAAGAAGAAAATTTAAATATAGAACATAAATTATATCTTTCTATATTGTGTATTGTTAGAAGAATTAGTGACCAAAATGATGTGAATGAAATAAAACAATTAATTAATACAATACAAGATGATTTAAATGATATGCAGAAAGTAGAAATAAAAAATGAAGAAATAGAATATACGACAATTTTGATTGGTATAATAGGAAATCTTTTATATAGTATACAAAGTGTAGCAGAATATATTATATATGGCAATAATAAAAATGATAATAATATCTATACTACAATTGATACTTATATATACAATGCAATGCAGATAGCAGAATTTAGTACTAATGATAGATTAAATGATATTATAAAAGGTTTAGGAAAAGTATTAAAATTACTATGTGATAACTCTATTTGGAAAATAGCTGAAAGATCACCGATATTTAACAAGTTTTTTAAAGAAAGAAATAGTAAAGATGATTTATTGCTTTCTTTATTACCATCTCAAAGAGATAGTATATTAGACATACTAACAACTAAAAAAAGTATTGTATTAAATATGCCAACAAGCTCTGGAAAGTCTTTACTTGCAGAATTATATATATTATTTACTATGCAAAATAATACGATGGGTGAAATAAAACCAACAGTAGCATATATTGTTCCAACTAATGCTTTAATTAATCAAACTATGTATAAGCTAAAAGAAGATTTTAGCACTTTTAATTATAATATACAAAATGCATTACCTTTTTACAAAATAGATGAAATAGAAGAGCAGATACTAAATCAACAACATATTGATATATTAGTTACAACTCCAGAAAAGTTGGACGTATTAGTAAGACAGAAACATCCTTCGATAAAAGACTTAAAGTTATTAGTAGTAGATGAAGCACACAATATCTCAGATAAAAGTCGAGGAGGAAAATTAGAATTACTATTAGCAACAATAAAACAAAAGAAAAGTGATGTTAATTATTTGTTATTAAGTCCTTTTATTGGAAATCATGATGAAATAGCAAAATGGTTAGGAGGTAGTGAGCAAGATTCTCTATCAAAAACTTTGGTTTGGACACCAACAAAACAGTATGTAGGGTGTAATATTTTAAGTAATAAAAAAACACAAAGTAAAGTAGTTTATCTACCAAGTGCTAGAAATAATATTGTTAAAGAACAAATACAAATTGATATAAATGAAAATCTTGAAATAATAAAAAAAGAAATTAAGGCAAATGGAAATGATGCATATGTAAGGACTATTGCATTAATTGATAAATATATTCATTTAGGATCTGTCCTAGTTCTATGTAAAGGTGCTGGAATATGTAAAAAAATGACTGGAAAATTACTTGAAGTATGGAATGTAAAAAGAAAAAATACAGTTGTAAAAGATATCGAAATAGAAAATTTAAAAGAACTAATAAGAATAGAGTTTGATGAAAACGACATATTAATAAAAAGTTTAGATTATGGTATAGCTTATCATCATGCTGAGATGCCTACAATTATAAAGGAAGAAATAGAAAAGCTTATATTGAAAAATAAGATAAAAGTAGTGTTTACAACAACGACTTTAGCACAAGGTATGAACTTTCCAATAACAACAGTTATATTTTCAACATTGAAAGTAGGAGGTTCAGCAAATAGTCATGAATTAAATAATTCGGAATTTTGGAATATTGCAGGAAGAGCGGGAAGGGCATACATGGATACAGAAGGACATATTATAACGCCATACGATTCATCAAATAAAGCAACTAAAAATATATTAAGTAACTATATAAAAGATGATATTGAAGAGATTGTTTCATCATTGAATATATTATTAAGAGAAGAATATGCTAGTGCAATATTTAATTATGAATTTGTAAAACAAAATGTTGCTCTATCAAATTTTCTACAATATATTAACCATATTTTAACAGTATCGGAAGGTTATAATTTAAATAAAGTAGATACTACAATAATAAGAAATGTATTAAGTAACTCATTATTATATAAGCAAGTTGAATGGAAATCTGGATTCATGGAAGCACAACAAAAAATTGTGAATTTTGCTTCTAGATATGTTGAACACTTACAACAATCAAGCGAAAACATTTTAAAATTGGCAGATGCATTTAGTATAAGTGATATAAGTTATAGTACAATGGTAGGATTGGTAAACGGATTAAAACAAGAAGTTGTTGAACAATATGGAGAGGAAAATCAAGAAGAACATATAAAAGCAACAAAAATAATATTGGAAACAAAAAAATCTGAATATTTAGCTAAAATTATAGATGCAATTTCTAGAATTCCAGAAATCCAAATACAATTAGTTGGACAAGGTAAATTCGATTCAAAAAGTATAGCTAAAATTGTAATTGGATGGGTAAATGGGACATCAGTCAAAAAAATAGCAGAAAATATAAAATATGAAAATCAAACTACGGAAGATATACTAGGAATATGTTATAAATATATAAATAGTCGAATGAAAACTTTTATGCCGTGGGGATTTGCAATATACCAAAATATTGTAGGAGATATAGAAACAGAAGAAGCAAAAAACTTGCCATCATACATTTATTATGGAGTTAATAATGTAGAAGATGTAATAATAGCGAGAGTAGGAGTGCCAAGATTTGCTATTTCAATAATAAAAAACATACTGATTTCTAGAAAGATTAATTTAAATGTTGCTAATATGGCTAAAATAACTCAAGAAATTAAAAATATAACAATCAAAGATTTAGAAAGATATACAAATAATGGTCAATTAATAAAAAGCTTATTAGATAAATATGTTAGATAGTTATAGTAGAATGACTATGAAAAATATCTATAAGAAGGTGAATAAAATTAGTGTAAAAGATAAAAAAAGTAATAAAAGTAAAAAGAATAAAGAGGAAGATTATACAGTAATTAGAAAATTTAATAATGATGGACCAAGTTTTCAAAAAGTAATGGAAGAAATATTAATTAGAAAGCTTAATGAGTTAGATAAAAAGTGAAAATAATTTAATAAAAAACAAGGGGAAAATAAATGTAATTTACAAGAATTTATCCCCTTGTTTTTTTAAATAGTTTTGGTTTAAAAATGGCTAAGAATCCCACTTTTATAAGAAAATCTGTTAAAAATATATTTTCTTAAATTATCAAAAATGTGTTATCATCAAAAAATTCATTAAGTTATTGATTTTTGGCAAAATGGCAAGTATAATGTCAATGACAAAAAGATTAAATATGATATTTTAAATTTCAATCTTAGGCTGATATCTCTCAAGCCACATATTGACCTGACACAGATATGCCATTAATTGTGGCCCAGTCATTAGTTGACCAAACCATGGTCTTTTAAAGGAAGAGCCATCTGTTTGAATAATATTAATAATATCCTGTTTATTTAATAAATCTATAATTGGACTATTAGGATTTTCCATGATATTTGTTAACATTTCTTTTACTGTTTTCAAATAAGTAGGATTATGTGTTTTAGGGTATGGACTCTTTTTGCGATCAATAATCTCATCTGGAAGAATTTTTTTCATAATATAACGAAGTAATCCTTTTTCTCTACCATTTAAAGCTTTTATTTCCCAAGGAATATTCCATAAATATTGTGCTAATCGATAATCACAAAATGGAACACGAAGTTCAAATCCATTGTACATAGCCATCCTATCAGAGCGATCAAGTAATGTTTGCATAAACCAATTCATTGTCAAATAAGAGATTTTTCTCTTTTCTGCTGTTTCTCTAGAATCGGTATCTAATATGTGAACTTCAGATAGACTCTCTGTATATCTCATATCAATGTATTCTTTTAAATTGATTTCTTTTTCAATCTCTGGATTTAATAGATGTTGTCTTTCTGAAATAGCAATAGACCATGGAAAAGTATGACTATTTAGTGCATCTTCTCGAAAGAACCAAGGATATCCCCCAAAAATTTCATCTGCACATTCACCGGTTAGAGCTACAGTTGCTGTTGGTTTTACATGTTCACAAAACAAAAGAAGAGAAGAGTCAACATCAGCCATACCAGGCATATCTCTGGCAATCATAGCATCTTCTAACGTTTTGGCAAGTTCGGGGGTATCAATTACAATGGTTTTATGATTTGTATGATATGCATTTTTCATGATACCAATATAGTAGTTATCAGAATTTGGTTGAAAATCACTTTTAACGAAGTTTTTATCATTATCTAAGTAATCAATCGAATAAGTATCTAAAGGAGGTAGATTTTGCTCCTTACAATAATTACTAGCATATGCGGTGATAATACTTGAATCTAATCCACCAGATAAAAAAGTACATAATGGTACATCAGAAACAAGTTGTCTTTTAATTGAATCTTCTAATAAGAAACGTACTTTATCGCAAGTAGTTCCAAAACTATCTGTATGTTCCTTAGACTTTAATTTCCAGTATCTTTCCAAATGAAGTCCATATTGATTAAACACTCCGTAATGAGCAGGTTTTATTTCCAAAATATTTTGAAACACACAAGTGCCAGGAGTATGAGCAGGACCTAAACCAAACAATTCACAAACTCCTTGCTTATTAATTTTAGCTTCAACACCAGGATAAGCAAGCAAAGCTTTAATTTCGGAAGCAAAAAGAAAAGTATCACCTAACATAGTATAAAAAAGAGGCTTTACACCAAAATGATCTCTAGCTAAAAATAATTCTTGCTTTTTTTCGTTCCAAATAGCAAATGTATAAATTCCATTTAATCTTTCTACAACATCATAACCATAATGAATAAAACTTTTTAATAAGATTTCGGTATCAGAATAAGAATTAATTTCAAAACCTGCTTCCAGCAGTTCCCTTTTTAATTCCTTTGTGTTATATATCTGACCATTATACACAATTGTATATGTATTTTCATGGTGAGTATAAGTCATTGGCTGTTTGCCACCTTTTGGATCAATCACAATTAATCTTTTGTGACCGAGAGCAATATGAGGCTCTAAAAAATAGCCATCCTCATCAGGACCGCGTTTAGCTAATGTCTGATTCATATGAATTAGGGTATCTTTTGAATGAGAAATATCTTGCTTTAAATTACAAAATCCTACAATTCCACACATAATATGCACATCCTTTAAAAATATATAATTAGTATATGAAGAAAAAAGTAAAATGTGCATAAAAAAGAAATTTGGAAAATTTTACTGATAAAATTTATTTAAAATTAGTAGAAAGCCAAAGCAATTTTAAAAATAAATAAAAAATGGTGAGTTGTAAAAGTAACTTCCAAAAGAAAAAGTAAAATCCAAATGTAAGAGAAACGTCAAAACATAGGAGTTTCTTTTTGCATAAAAGTTGATTTTTTTCATAAAATAGTGTAATATTAACTTACAGAAACGAGAAATTGAGCATGGCAAACAAGCAAAAAGAAATTAATTGTTTTTTAGTGTAA
>JAETTH010000124.1 GCA_021769225.1 Erysipelotrichaceae bacterium | reverse complement strand
GATGAAATTTTGAAATTACAAAAAGAAAATCAAGAAATAAAAACAGAAAATGAAATATTAAAAAAAGCACTAGCCATATTCTCAAGACAACAGAAGATAAAATAAAATTTATAGATGAATTTAAAAATATGTATGATATAAGAACATTATGTAAAGCAGTAAAATTACATCATTCAGTATATTATTATCATAAGACAAATAAAGAAAATTCATATAAAAAAGCAAATGAAGAATTAGATAAAAAAATCAAAGAAGAATATGAAAAATCCAAAAAAAGATATGGTTCACCCAAAATTACAAAAATATTGAATAAACAAGGAATAAAAGTAAGTCAAAAAAGAGTTGCAAGAAGAATGAAATTGTTAGGTTTAAGAAGTATTATAGTAAAAAAGTTTAATCATAGTGGAAACAAAAAAGTAAATGATAAAAATAAGGAAAATTTACTAGAACAAGATTTTAAAGCAGATAGACCAAGTGAAAAATGGGTTGGAGATATAACATATATTTATACAAAAGAAACAGGATGGACATATCTTTCAATAGTAATGGATTTATTTGATTTAAAAATAATAGGTTGGTCATATGGAATAAATATGACAGCAGAATTAGTAATAGAAGCATTTGAAAAAGCCAAAATTGAAAGAGGAACAAGAAAAGGAATGATATTTCATTCAGATTTAGGAAGTCAATATACATCAAATGAATATGAAAGAATATTGATGGAAAATGGAGTCATACATTCTTATAGTAAAAAAGGATATCCATATGATAATGCAAGTATGGAAAGCTTCAATGCCATATTAAAGAAAGAAGAAGTAAATGTAAATACGTATAAAACATTTAAAGAAGCAAAATTAGCTATATTTGAGTTCATTGAGAGTTGGTATAATAATACAAGGATACACAGTACACTTGATTATATAACTCCAAATGAAAAATATAATGAATACATTAAAAATATAGCATAATTTAAAGTTGTTATAAATGTTAAAGATTTTCTTTAATATTTATAACAACTCCTCAAGCGAAGCTTGAAAAATCATAAAAATTCGTAAAAAAATGTGTCTAAAAACTTGACCTAAATCCAACTCTATTGTTAAAGAAATAATTGCTTTTTGTAATACTAATGGAGGTACAATTATTTTAGGTTATGATGATAATGGGAAAGTAGTAGGATGAAATAATGCTAAAGCAGATTTAGATAGATTAAGTAGCAAAATAAACGATAGTATAGAACCATCAGCAAATTTTTTAATTTCAACCAGAATTGAAATAGAAGAGGATAAAGAAATAATAGTAGTTGAGGTGTTAAGAGGTACTAACAAACCATATTATATAAAAGCTAAAGGAATGACTATTGATGGAGTATTTGTTAGATTAGGTGCTACTGTGCAACATGCAACTAGAGAAACGATTAAAGAAATGATACTAGAATC
This sequence comes from Erysipelotrichaceae bacterium, assembly GCA_021769225.1. GTDB lineage: Bacteria > Bacillota > Clostridia > TANB77 > CAG-508 > JAETTH01. The sequence continues at coordinate 361 of JAETTH010000124.1, read as the reverse complement.
CTCAGGAATATCATTTGAAAAGAATATTAGCATCAATCAAGATTTAACTTTTAGTTATGCTAATAGATTATTTAAAAAGAAAAATTGCAGGAATTTATATTAGAGTTAGTACAGATGATCAAGTAAGAGAACGGATTTAGTTTAGCAGAACAAAAGGAAAAACTATTACAACTTTGTAAGTTCAAAGAATATGAAGTATTTAAAGTATATGAAGACGCTGGAATATCAGCAAAAAATATTAAAGATAGACCAGCATTTCAAGAGATGTTAGCAGATATGAAACAAGGAAAAATCAATTATATTGTAGCCTATAAATTAGACAGAGTTACTCGTTCAGTTCGTGATTTAGAAGAACTTATTG
>JAETTH010000123.1 GCA_021769225.1 Erysipelotrichaceae bacterium | reverse complement strand
AATAAGCTCTTCCATAGTTTTGGGAACTTCCTCATTATATTCATTACATAGTGTAAAACAAGTTTTTATGATATTCTTTGATTTAGTATTGGAAAGTCCGCAGCTTTTTATGTATTTTAAAAGTTCTTTTTCACCCATTTCCAATATTTCCGAAGGAGTATTTGCTTCTTTAAATAATTTTTCGGTAACAATATTAACTCTTTCATCGGTACATTGTGCAGAAAGGATAGTTGCAATCAGTAACTCAAACGGACTTTTAAAATGAAGACCGCATTTATATTCCCCGTAATATTTACTTAAAATATCTATTATTTCCAATGTTTCTTTTTTTGTTTTCATAATTTTTACCTTAACTTTTTTTACCTTGATTTATTTATTAATTATTGTATCATAGCTAAGCAAAATTGGAACAATAATTAAGAATAAAATTTAGAAAGGAAGTAAAAAAATGAGAAGAACAACTATGTCTATGTTAACTGGTATTACAGCAGGCTTGATCGCAGGAGTTGGTATGACTTCATATATGGCTACAAATAAGAAAATGAGAAAACCTGTTAAGAAAATGAAAAATGCGGTTGAGAAAGCTGCAAAAGAAGCTGCAAGTGAAATTAAAGATATGAGTTTGAAAAATTAGTAAAAAAGCCTGAAAAGCCTCTGATATACGTAATCAGAGGCTTTTTCTTTATTTTTATTTTAAAAATTTATTAATTTTATTTTTATATTCTTTATTATGTTCAAACCATATTTTAGTATGTTCACTGTTGTCTACTGTCCAAATTTTCTTGTTTTTAGATTTAATTGAATCATAAATATTTTTTCCCATAAAATAAGGTGTTGTAGTGTCTTTTTTACTGTTTATTATTAAAGTAGACGTTTTTATATTTGAAATTGACTTTGGAACTTCTGCATCTTTATAATAAAATCCTAACTTGATTTTATTTACAACATTTCCGCAAGACATAATGTACGATGTTGGAATTCCAATGTTCATTTTTTTTATTTCGTTTTCTATCATCCATTCCATACTGCTGACTGGACAATCTAAAATTAAAAAATCTACTTTATCATCTGTGTCTTTGTAACCTATAGCCAATCCTGAGGTTGCACCACCACATGATGTTCCAAAAACTCCAAGAGTTTTATTAGGTGCTTCTTTTTTTACATAGTCTATATAATCAATTAAATCAAACTTTTCTAAATATCCAAAAGTAGTGTATTTAGCTATATTTTCATTAGAACTTCTTTGATCATAACTTATAACATTATATCCTTTTTGCAGAAAATATTCTGCTATCGAGTACATTGAGTATCTATTGCCGCCTAGTCCATGAACTAATATAATCGTTTTATCATTTTTATTTTTTAATTTTGTTGCATAAATATAATCAGCCGGAATTTTATGTTTATCTAATGATGAAATGATATTTATAGGTTCGATAATATATTTTGATGAAATTTTGTTATAATATTTAGCATGTCTTCTGGAATTATTTATTATTTCCTTTGTGCTTTCACAAGTAGTCAATTGTGTAGATTGTAAGAATACTTGATTTCCTATATAATACGACATACCTAAAAATATGATAAATATTGATGTTATTATAAATGATAAAATGATTTTAAATTTCTTTTTCATATGATTTACTCCTAGCTTAAACCGATTTTATATTAAATAATAAATATATAAGCAAGTATTTTATTTTATCATATTTTATATTTACATAAAAGTCAAAATTATCCTAATAATAATAGTATGAAAAAAGGAATTTTATTTAGTATTATTTTTATTTTATTTATTAGT
>JAETTH010000122.1 GCA_021769225.1 Erysipelotrichaceae bacterium | reverse complement strand
ATTTCGCAATCGATTGCTTTGTATTGCCGATAATACGGAAATACTAAAACGGAGGCGGCGCAAATTAGCTAGCTAATTTGCACATCTCCATTCTATAATTTTTTTCTATGGGGTTTTTGCACCCCAACATTTGACGTAGAGCCTTTTAAAATTTCGCCAGAAGAGTTCTTTATGGGTCAAGAGGAGGAAATAGCAGAAGAAAGTCATTTTAATAATTCGGATATTGATTTTATAAAAAATTTGAAATACCTGGATGAAGATGAGATATGTGTTTTGAAACAATTAGTAAAGCAATTTTTAAAATATAAAAAGTTAGATGTTTAATGAAAGGGAGTTGCCGCGTAAATGTGACAACTCCCTTTCATTGTTTTGTTTATTATTGCAATTTTTTTGCCATTTCAGGGGGCATATCAGGCTGATAATAAAGAGAGTAACATGTCCCTTGTGAAATAAAAAAGCCAACAGTAAAGACAACAGAGGTAAAAATTTTACCAAAAGTTTTAATGAAGCGATGCATAAAAATTCCTCCTAAAAGTTATTTTGTAATTAATAGGGCGATACTGATGGATAGTACAGCCATAAAAATACTCGATGCAAAACTATACATTTTGTAAATGTGACAATATGCATATATCAGGGAAAATGCCACCAATAAAATTTTGCATTGTTTTTTGTGACGTTCTTTTTTATGTCGTGCCAATGGGTAATTCTTTGCTTCAATAGGAGCTTTTACTAAAATAATAAGACAGGCAATGCCATATATTATTATTGTGAAATAGTTGCTTGTGTAGAAGTTACAAACAAATAAGAACAAGAAAAAAGATCCAACACTAAGTAAAAGACACAGTTCAGGATTTTTTGCATGGAACCCTCCTGCTACACTACGTAGTAAAAGAAATAGAATAACGAAAAGAAGGGACGGAAGGAAAAAACCTAGAATATATGCGACTGGAAATGTAAGAAACAAAAATAAAAACAGCATAAATACTACTTCAAAGCAGTATTTAAATGTTGGAATAGCTGTTTCTTCTAAAAGTTCAGCTTGTAACAACAGATTTGTAATTTTATTTGAAATTTGTTCTATCATAGTATCTAACCCAACATATATTTTTTATCAATGATAACATAGTGAATTGTAAAACGGCTAAATATTGTAAAATTCGTATTTGAAAATGTAATATACGTTAACTTTCGTATTGTATTGACAAAAAAGGACTACAGTATCAAGTCATTTTCCCTAGCATTACAGGAAATGATTTGATGCTGTAGTCCTTTTTTAATTAGTTATATTTTCAAATTCTCCTGATATAGGGAGTAAGACACTAGCTGTAAATTTATTATCAGAAGAATTAATATAAAAATCACCATTAGCTTTGGATATGATATGTTTAACACTTTTTAGTCCAATGCCATGTAATTTTTTGTCATTTTTCGTAGTGGGAATAAGAAAATCGTTATTGATATAAATTTCCTTATCTATAGTATTTTCTATTAAGAGCATAATAAAATTGTTTTGTGATTTTATTGTGAATGTGATTTCTTTTTTACCCGTTAAAGGATCTTTTTTGCAACCTTCTATTGCGTTATCTAATAGATTTCCGACAATCGTGTTAAATAAAAAAATATCAATGGGAAGTTTAAAATCTGACACAAGGGAAATAAAATCAATATTTTTTTGTTTTGATAAATTAATCTTACTACAAATAAGAGCATCTAACTCAGGGTAATTTGTTAATTGAAATTGATTTGCCAATAGCTCTTTATCAAGACTATCAATACTTTCAAGAATCTTTTCATAGTTTTTTTGTTT
>JAETTH010000121.1 GCA_021769225.1 Erysipelotrichaceae bacterium | reverse complement strand
TTAACTGTACAGAACTCAAATCAAAAGATTCTGCTCTGGCAGTTCTTCTTATCTCCTGGAATATTTCTTCGTTATATTCTCTGTTGCTAAAATAATGCTCACGGACACAAATATCCGCATTTTTTATAACAATTTGCGCAAATTCACTTTTGTCCCAGTTAAATGCGGTTCTTAGAATAGGATTATCCTGTACTGCCTGTCTCCATGCTGAAATGTATTTATCATTATTAAACTCACCAACAATATCATATGCAATTTGCACAAAATATTCATCGGAATTCGGATACCGTATTGAATGAAATACAAAACCTTCTTGCAACGGGCTTATAGGATATATATCTTCTATTTGATACTCACTATACTTTTGTATGATCTCTTCAAGTTCTTCCTGCTGCAACTTTAAAAATCCGTAATCACTAACTGTACGCACAGGCGAAACAATATTACCGCAATGATTTGTTATTTCTTCTATTTGACTACAAAATTCAGAAGAAATTTTTTCTATATCTTTAAAATCAAAATATGCTTCATTAAAGTCAAAACTAAAATACATTCCATCACTGGTTTCCCAGCCATTGACATCTAAAAATTTTCCTCCATCATTGTTCTTTATATCTACCGTATCAAGATTGCCTTCAAACTCTATTTCCCAACTCGAATTAGCATGTTTTCTAGTGCTATGAAAACTTCCTAAGTAATTGAAACTCACCCAACAATCATGACTTAATTTTACCATATCATTTGATAAATACCTTAGTACCCCATAACCAATTCCTTTATCAGGAATTTTACGCAATTGTTCTTTAACAGATTTAATTTGGGAACCTATTGAAGCATTCATATTCAATGATAAATACACCGGATATTGTGTTGTAAACCATCCGATAGTATCGCTAATATCTATTTCTGAAGTAATTTCCTCTCTACCATGCCCCTCTAAATTAATAACGATTTCACTGGATTCCATCCATTTACATAACGCTTTTGAAAATGCAGTTAAAAATAAATCATTAATTTGTGTATTGTATGCGGTATTGCAGCCAGATAAAAACTTTTCTGCAATTTGCTTATTTATTGTACAAGTAATTCTACTTTTTCCGTCCGTATTTACGGCTGATTCTTTAGCCCTTGGCTTTCCTAATTCAAATACTTTTTTATCTATATTATCCCAATACACCGCCTGTTTCTTTAATTTTCTTGATTTACTATACTTTAATAAAGCTTCATACCAATCTTTAAAACTATTCGTTTTATCTGTCACCGAATTATCATGATACAAATTTTCTAAATCTGATAATATTATTCTCCAAGATATACCATCAACAACCAAATGGTGTACAGCCATAAAAATCCGATCACGATTATCATTAAAACCATCTATGATACCCACACACATAATCGGGCCTTTTTCAATATCAAAACAGCTTTGCCAATTATATTTAATCTTTGCTAATTCACTAACGGAGGAAATAGTCGCACGCTTAATATCAATCTCTGTGAAAGCCTTGTCCGTTGAATATTCTTGATATCTTTTTCCATTTTCTTTAACCTTAAATCTCAATCTTAATGCATCATGCTTTTTAATTAATTTAGACACTGACTGCTTTAACTTTCTAATATCCAATCCATTTTCTGCAATAATCAGTACGCTTTGATTCCAATAATTTTGCTCTTCAAAATTTCGCTCAAAAAACCAATGCTGAATTGGTATCAAATCAAATTCTCCACAGGCACTTTTTTGAACAATATGATGTAGCTTCAATTCATTATCCAATTCATTGATTCTAGCAGCAATTTTTTCAATCGATAAACAATTGAATATATCT
>JAETTH010000018.1 GCA_021769225.1 Erysipelotrichaceae bacterium | reverse complement strand
TTACTATTCCATTTGCTAGTAAATTTACTGTGATAGAATTTGGTCTTTTTTTCGCTAAATCATTATTGTCATCCCATATCTTCTCTACTGCTACTTCTACTTTCTCATCTGGTACAGCAAATGTATTGGTAATCGTGTATCCATCTTTTGCAGATCCAGTAATAACTCCATCTGCATAGAAGTATAAATCACCTTGGTTTGTTTCTGATTCTGAGACCGTATAGTTAATTTCATTTCCTAAGCTATCATATTTTGCAAGATTGCTAAAGGTATGGCTTAATTTACTATCTGTTAATTGTACTGTTGTAGTAGTTACTTTTCCATTTGCTAACAATGTAACTGTAATTGAGTCTGGTCTTTTTTTCGCTAAATCATTGTTGTCATCCCATACTTTTTCTACGGTTACTTCTACTTTTTCATCTGATACGCTAAAGGTATTAGTAATTGTGTATCCATCTTTTGCAGATCCAGTAATAACTCCATCTGCATAAAAGAATAAGTCACCTGAATTTGTTTCTGATTCTGAGACTGTGTAGCTAATTTCTTTTCCTAGCTCATCATATTTTGCAAGATTGTTAAAGGTATGGCTTAGCTTGCTATTTGTTAGCTCTACTGTTTGATTTACTGTACCATTTGCTAGTAAATTTACTGTGATAGAATTTGGTCTTTTTTTCGCTAAATCATTATTGTCATCCCATACTTTTTCTACTGTTACTTCTACCTTTTCATCTGGTACACTGAAAGTATTGGTAATGGTATATCCATTTTCCATATCTCCTGTGATAACTCCATCTGCATAGAAGTATAAATCACCTTGGTTTGTTTCTGATTCTGAGACTGTGTAATTAATCTCCTCTCCTAAGTCATTATATTTTGCTAAGTTAATAAATGTATATGTTAATTTACTATCTGTTAATTCTACAGTTTGATTTGCTGTTCCATTTGCTAACAATGTAACCGTGATAGAGTCTGGTCTCTTTTGTGCTTGGTCATTATTATCATCCCATACTTTTTCTACTGTTACTGATGTTTGCTCATCTGGTACATCAAAGGTATTGGTAATCGTGTATCCATCTTTTGCAGATCCAGTAATAACTCCATCTGCATAGAAATATAAGTCACCTGGATTTGTTTCTTCTTCAGATACAGTATAGTTAATTTCATTTCCTAAGCTATCATATTTTGGAAGATTACTGAAAGTATGACTTAATTTATTATCTGTTAACTTTACTGTTTGATTTACTGTATCATTTGCTAGTAAATTTACAGTAATAGAATCTGGTCTCTTTTGTGCTTGGTCATTGTTGTCATCCCATACTTTTTCTACTGTTACTTCTACCTTTTCATCTGGTACATCAAAGGTATTGGTAATCGTATATCCATTTTCCATATCTCCAGTAATAACTCCATCTGCATAGAAGTATAAATCACCTTGGTTTGTTTCTGATTCTGAGACTGTGTAATTAATCTCCTCTCCTAAACTATCATATTTTGCAAGATTGCTAAAGGTATGGCTTAGCTTGCTATTTGTTAACTCCACTGTTTGATTTACTGTACCATTTGCTAGTAAATTTACTATGATAGAGTCTGGTCTCTTTTGTGCTTGGTCATTATTGTCATCCCATACTTTTTCTACTGTTACTGATACTTTTTCATCTGGTACACTAAAGGTATTGATAACTGTATTATTTTCTTCATCAATTGATTTTTCATAGAAGAATAGGTCACCTTGCTTTGCTTCTCTTTCATTTACTGTATATACAATTTCATCTCCTAAATCATCATATTTCTTAAGATCTGTAAATGTATATTGCCAATTTTGTTCTCCTGTTACTTCTACTTCTTGTACTAAAGTACTTCCATTAAATACTTGTAGGAAGATTGATCCTGGTCTCTTTTGTGCAATATTGTCATTGTCTACCCAAGATTTTGTTACTGTTAAGTCTATTTTTGTATCAGGTACATCAAATGTGTTTGTAATAACATGGTTTACATTATCTACTGTTTTTTGATAGAAGATATTATCTAAATCTGCTTCATCAATTGTATAGACAATTTCATTTCCTTGTTCATCATATTTTGGTAGATCGGTAAAAGTATATTTCCAACCATCTTGCTCTGTTACAGTTTGTGTTTTTATAATGGTATCTCCATTTAAGACTTGTAAAACAACTGCTCCTGGTCTTTTCTTAGCTACATTGTTGTTATCCTCCCATACTTTTTCTACTTCGATTTCTATGTATTTCTTTTCTACCTTATCTACAACTTCGTTTGTGTCTTCTCCTTCAATAATAGTTGCATGGTTTCTAATATATTTTTCAGTAATACCTGCTTCAAAGGCATTTACACTTACTTTAAATGTAAGGGTAACTGGATTTTCTAATCCTACTTCTACATCTGTCCATATAACCTTATTTGCTTCTTGATTATATACTCCATTGTGGTTTGCAGAATTTACAATATATGAAGTTCCTTCTGGAATCATATCCTCTACTGTTACTGTTCCTCCTGTTGTTCCTTGATTTGTTAATGTAATAGTGTATTCAATTTCATCTTTTTCTTTTAAAGATTCTACTGTTATACTAGAAGATTTTATTCCTGTGATATTAGCAACTTTTGTTTCTGGTTTTTCTTCGATTTCTTTATCATCAAGAATTGCTGTATTTACAACTGTATTTTTTGTTTCTTGATTGATCGTTACTTCAAATGTAAGGGTAACTGGATTTTCTAGTCCTACTTCTACATCTGTCCATACAATTTTGTTTGTTTCTTCATTATATATTCCACGATGGCTTACAGAGTCTTGAACGTAAGTAGTTCCTTCTGGAATTTCATCTTCTACTGTTACTTTTCCTGCTGCTGTTCCTTGGTTTGTTAATGTAATGGTATAAAGTAGTTTTTCTCCTACTTTAGCCTCTTTTTTATCAACCTTTTTGCTACCTATAATATTGGCTATTGGATCAGTGGTTTCGTTTGTGTTTGTACCGTTTACAAATGCAATGTTTTTGATATCTTTTACTGCATCTTCTCTAATTGTTACAATAAATTCTACTTTCTTTGTTTCATTTGCTTTGATTGCAATAGATTCCCAAATAATTTTGTTTCCTATTACTTTTCCATCATCTGTAATGGAATTTTCTACTAACATAGTCCCCTCTGGAATCATGTCTTCTATTTTTGTAGTAGTATCCATATTAGAAGTGTTTTGAAGAGTAATTGTATAACGAATTTGATCATTTGGTTTTGCTGTTTCAGTAATTACTTGTGCGTTTCTTAGTACTTCTGAAAATTTAGTAGTTTTAATAATAGCATTTTCTGTTACATTGGTTTTGTCTCCATTTACAATTGCTTGGTTATCAATGATACCTTCTGCATCTTCATTTACCTTTACTGTAAATTTTCTTACAATTTCTTCTTGAGGATTAATGGTTATATCCCATGTAATTTTTCCATTTTCTAAAACTCCATTATCTTCAATTGCAACAACAGTTACTTTATTGGAAATAGTATCTGAAATTTTAATATGGCTTGCTGGTATATTTCCTGTATTTTTTACTTTGATTTCATAGATGATAGTTTCACCCTTTTGTACTGCATTTGTTTTGTTGTCCATGTTTTGAGAATAACTATTTTTTACAATCTCTAATTTAGGAGAATTGATATAGTTATCTGCTGTATTAGCTAATGTGGAAATATGAATTGGTGTCCATCCAACTAAAAAGTCTTCTGATACTAATCTTTCTCTTTGTGTAACAGATTCTTCTGTTGTGGTAAGATCACCACCAGATGGATTTGTTGTATTTGTTGTTCCAGGATTAGTTGTAGTAGTACCTTCATTTGATGGTTCTGTTGGCTCTGCTATAGTACTATTGGTTATTTCATTTTGTGGTAATTCTTCTCCTGGTGTTGTTTCATTTGTTGGTTCGTTTTCAGAAGGTGAATTTCCTCCTTCTACATTTGCAGTGTTTTCTACAATTCTGTTTTGTTCTTCTTGTGTTAAGGCCTGTGCTTCATTATTACCTTTTAAATATAAGGTTACACCTGTAACAGCAGATGCTAGAAGAACAATGGCAATAACGATCAATGCAATAATCTTCTTATTTCTTGATAATCTTATTTTGGTTTTCATTTTTGCCCCCTAATTTTTATTTTTCTTGCGCTGGAAATTTCCGATTGCGCTTTCCCTTTTACCCTTTCCTTTATACTTCTCTTGCTTTTACAATTAATCTTTCTTTGTTTCCATTCGTACAAGTGATTAATGTTACTTCTCTTGTCCCAATCTCATCTGGATCAATAATGGAAATATCATTTGGATCGGTTTTAAATATGTCATATACTTCATATTCTTTGGTAATTCTTTTTGTATTAGTTAGTTCAATTTTATCCCCTATTTCTAACTCTTTTGTTCTTCCAAACATTGTGCCGTCTCGATTATTGTGGCCAGCTAAAGATACATTTCCAATTTCATTAATATCACGTCCCCAAAATTTTGTGATTGAAATTTTCATGGTTTCATTGGATGTTTTCTCTAAGATTGGATACTCAAGTTCTATTTTTGGTATTTTGATAATTCCTACTACTTTGTATCCTTTATATTCTTCATTAATCTCTTTTAGCTCTTCTTGGTATTGTTCTTCTTGCTCAGTTTGTATTTTAGTAAGAAGCTCTCCAATTTGTTTTTCGTTGATTTGGTTTCCACCATACTTGATTACTATCATTGTGCCAACTACTAATATTGCCATTATGATTAGTATCAGCAAAATAGTATAAATTCTACTAGCTTTCATTTATCTGTCCTCAGTTTTGTTTTCTTTTTTTAAAGCTCTATTTCTTAAAACAATTACTGCAACTAATGCAACTATTAGAATGGCAAAAATGACTAATAGTGCTATACTATCATAAGTTACTGGTAGTTTTGTTACAATTTCTTCTGTAATTTTTTCATATTTGTATTCTTCAAAACAGGTTAAATATTGTATATCTGTTTTGGTTTCTGCACCATTTTCTGCTTTTAACCATAAAATACATTGTTCTCCATTTTTACTGTCTAATGGTTGTTCAATTACTTTATCTGTTACTTCTATCCAATACTGACTATTTTCTTCTGGCTTTAATTGGTTATATAAAGTAATATATTGATTTGCAATTTCTAATTTACTGTACATATTATTTTTTACTTGATTGTTTGATATTTTTTCTGCTAATTCAATTAGCTCTTTATACATAGTACCATCTTGAACACGGATTAATTGATATTTTACTTTTCCAGATTCTAAGACATCTACTTTTCCAACTGTTTTTGTTGTTTTTACATCATCAATCATTTCTGTTGTTACAATTGTATTGGTAGTATCTACTGCAATTACTTTTGTAGCATTATTGACTGTATTTAAGTCTTCTTCTTTAATTGCTTTTGTTAGATCAATTTGAACTCCCTCTGCAATATATTGTCCGTCCATTGTTCTTGCCCATAAATAAGTAGTTCCTGAAAAATATGTATGAAATAGATTACTGTCGACATAAGCAATATAGTTTGCATCTGTTTTATCTGAGTCTAATGCTGCTGCTTGATAGGTTAGTGTTTCTTTATCCTCAGATTTGTCATTTGTAAAAGCAAATTCAAATTCTTGTTTTAAATGTCCTGATAAATAGATTAAATATTCTGTTTCTGATTTTTCTAGAATTTGAACATTCTCATTAGCTGCAAAAACTAGTGTATGCATACAAATTGTTGTTAATAAACATAGGATAAATGCAACTGCTAGTTTTACTTTTAAATTTTTCATTTTCTTTCCCCCTTTTTTAACATGAAAAAAATAACATTTTAAATTTGAAATCTGCTACGGAAACTCTCTTTTACAGGCTTCTTTAAGCGTAATTATTTTATAATAAAAGTTCATTTTGCATAAGATATTCATAAATATAGTATTTGCAAGATGTACAAATTAGAAGTATAAATAAAAAATTTTTACACAACAAAAAAACACTTTTATGACTTACTTTTTCATAAAAGTGTTTTGATTTTTTTCTATCATTTTCATTTCCAATAGTTGTTGTATCGTTTATTTTTCTAGATAAAAGGCTACTCTAATGGTTTTACTTCTCCTTCTGCAATTTCATTAGCAGCAAGTGTTACTGGTGCCTCTTCTTCCGAATCTGTTAAAACTTTTGCTCCTTGTGAAATTTGTCTTGCTCTTTTTGCAGTTACAATCACAAGTTCAAATCTGTTGTCTATCTTTTTTAATAATTCATTTACTGTTGGTTTTACCATCATTGTACAATTTCCCCCTAAATGATTAATCAATTTTAATTTTATTCTTCTACAATTTCTTTATCTAATCTACCTGCAACTGTTTCTGGTTGTACAGCAGATAAAATAACATGACCTGAGTCCATAATAAGAACTGCTCTTGTTCTTCTTCCATAAGTTGCATCTACTGCCATTTTACTTTCTTTTGCTTCTTGCACAATTCTTTTAATTGGTGCAGATTCAGGACTTACAATCGCAACAATTCGATTAGCAGAAACAATATTTCCAAAACCAATATTAATTAATTGCATATCAATGAATCACTTTCCTTTCTATTCAATATTTTGAATTTGTTCTCGAATATCTTCTAAACATGTTTTTACATCAATTACTAAATTTGTTATTTCCAAACTACCCGATTTTGAACCAATGGTGTTAACTTCACGATTCATTTCTTGAATAATAAAGTCTAATTTCTTTCCGGACTGCTCCTTCTTTATTTAAAAGTTCGATAAATTGGCTAATATGACTTCTTAATCTTGTTAACTCTTCTTCAATTGAGATTTTATCAGAATAGATAACTACTTCTTGCGCTAATCTAGTTTGATCTACAATATCTGTTTTTAGTATTTCTTTTATTCTTTGTTCCAATTTTACTATATATTCTTCCACAAGTCCAGTAGAATATGTAGCAATTTCATCTATTTTTTCACTCACTTCATAAATTCTTGTTTTTAAATCATGCTCTATTTTTTCGCCTTCTTGTTTTCTCATTGCTATAAAATTGTCAATGGCTAAGGTTAAGCATTTTTTTAACTCGTTCCATAATAATTCTTCATCTTGATCATTATTCTGAATCGTTAATACGTCTGGAAATTTAGAAATTTCAGTAACAGAAATATTGTCAACAATTTGTGTTTCTTTTGCTAGATTTTTTAATTCATTGATATATACTTTTGCAATTTCGGTATTAATTTTAATATCTCTTGCTTCTGCTGAATTATTGATAAAAGTAATATATACATCAATTTTTCCTCTTGAAATATGGTTTAATACTTCTTTTTTTACTTTTTCTTCTAAATAGCTAATAGTTCTTGGAATTTTAATGGATATATCACTATATTTGTGATTGACTGACTTGATTTCTATTTCATATTCTCGGTTATTTTCTTCCAGTTTTCCTCTACCATATCCTGTCATGCTTTTTATCATATCTTATTTCTCCTTTATTTAGTTTCTTTTTTCTTTGGTTCTTTTTTGATAATTTCTTGAATATCGCTTAAACTTGTGATATAGTCCTTTCTCATTTTCAAATAAACTAATGTTGATTTAGTAGTATAATAGATACCATAAACTAAAGATACCGTAGCTACAATAAACATAAATTTTGTTCCGTATTTAGCAAGTATAATTGGTAATGAGAGAACAAATAATGATAAAGTAAGTAATTCAATTCCATTAATTGTTATACTTCCACTATCTTTTTTATATGCTTGTTCAAATACTAAAATAGTAAGTATTAATAAGCATAGAGTAAATACGTTGATATCTCTTAAGAAATATTCCTTTGTAATATTAGAAAATCCCAAATTGATTAAAATCAAAAATACCATAATAGCAATTGCATAAATTAAATTTGTGAAAATTTTTTTATTGGCTTGTAACTGAATTTCTTCTGGCAAGTTTTTCTTTTCTTGTTGTCTTTTCTCTAAAATTTTTTTGCTTTCTAGCTCTTCTTTTTGTTTTTCTTCTTTTTCTTTTTTGGCTGTTTTAGTGGTTTTAGCTACTTTCGATTTTGTAGCTACTGCAGAAGTAGCTTTTGTTGTGGTTTTTTTGGTGGATTTTCTTTGAGCTACCACTTTTTCATCTGATGTAGCTTCTTTTTTTGCTGTTGTCTTTCTTTTTGTATTCTTTGCTGTTTTAGCTTTTTCTTCTCCATCTGATTTTTTTGTTTTTGCTACTGTTTTAGGTTTTGTTTCTGATTGTGTTTTCTTTGCTCTAGTAGAGGATTTTTTTGTTGTCACTTTTTTCTCATCTGCTATTGCTGATTTTTTTCTAGGTTTTTTTACTTCCTCTTTTGATTTTAATTCTTCATCCATGTTTAATTCCCCCATATTTCATTTTCCAATTCGTAAATAATATTACTTGTTATTACAATTGGTGCTGTTTCTGTTCTTAGGATACGATTTCCCAATGTAACTACTTTAGCTCCCATTTTTTCTAATTCTTCTACTTCTTGCTTTTCTAGTCCGCCCTCGGGTCCAATTACAACAGCAATCTTTAGATTTTCTTTTGGGTTTTCTATTTTTCTTAATTCCTTTTTCAAAAAATTTATTCTTTCTTCTTCATAAGCTACTAATACTATATCATATTCTGATAATAGATTACAAACCTCTTTCAAATCTTTTACCAAATTGACTTTTGGAATTCGATCTCTTTTGCTTTGTTTGGCAGCAGATATTACAATTTTTTGCCATCTGTCTATTTTCTTTATTTCTTCTTTTTTCTCTAATTTTACAATACATCTTTTAAAAGAAACAGGAGTAAATTCCTGTGCACCAATCTCTGTACATTTTTGCAAGATAAGCTCCATTTTATCTGCTTTTGGAAGTCCTTGAAATAGATGTATATACACACTAGGCTCTGCTTTACTTTCTATTTTTTCTAATAAATTGCAAACAACCTCTTCTTGCGATATTTTGCAAATTTGACAAAGGTAATTCTCACCGGTATCTAAATTACATACCTGTATTCTCTCACCTTCTAGCAGTCTTAAAACATTTCGAATATGTTTTATATCTTCTCCTTCAATTCTTACTTGCTTATTTTCTATCTGACTTTCTTCAACAAAAAACTTTTGCATAATTTTCTCCATTTATATTGTTCTTTGTTTATTATATCACAAATTTAATTTGTTGCAAATAAAGAAAAAGATATACCATTTTTTATTAATGATATATCTTTTCTCACTATTTTTTATTCCATTTTGTTTTTATTTTCTATCCAAAGATTCCTCTTTTTTTAATTGGTGGTTGCTCATTCATTGTTTTAGCAAGCTCTACTAAAAGCTCTCTTTGTTCCTTTGTTAATTTTTTTGGAACTTGCACTTGTACAGTAAAGACAAAATCGCCACTATAATTTGTATTTGGACTCTTAAATCCTTTTCCACGGATTGTAAATTTTGTACCAGTTTGTGTTCCTTCCGGAATTCTATATTTTTCTTTACTTCCATCTACCATTGGTACCTCAATTTCAGCACCTAATGTTGCCTGTGTATAGGTAATTGGAATATCACAAAGAACGTGATCTCCTTTTCTAGTATAAATACTATGTCTTTTTAGATGGATCACTATGTATAGATCTCCTTTAGGTCCACCTTTTTGACCAGGCTCCCCTTCATTTCTTAATACAACAGTTTGATTATCATCAATACCTGCTGGTATTTTTACTCTGATACGAGCAGATTTACGAACAGTTCCTTTTCCTCTACACTCACCACATGGTTCTTTAATAATCTTTCCTTCTCCATGACATGTTGGACAAGTTCTTGTTGTTTGCATTTGACCTAGTATTGTTGTTTGTACTTGCTTAATTTGACCAGTACCACCACACATTGAACAAGTCTCAGCATGGGTTCCAGGTTTAGCACCACTACCATGACAAGTATTACAAGTTTCATCTCTTGTAATATTAATCTCCTTCTCAATTCCAGAAAAAGCCTCTTCAAAGGTTAAATCCATGTTATATCTTAAATCTGCACCTTTTCTAGGACCAGCTTGTGCCTTAGAACGATTTGAACTAAACCCTCCTCCAAAGAAAGAAGAAAAGATATCTCCTAAATCTCCAAAGTCTCCAAATCCATCAAATCCAGAAGTAGAATAAGAATAGTATCCCCCTCCTGGACCTCCACCACCGAATCCTTGTGGTCCATCTGGTCCGAATTGGTCATACATTTTCCTTTTTTGTGGATCAGATAAGGTTTCATATGCTTCATTTACTTCTTTAAACTTTGCTTCTGCTTCTTTTTTATTATCTGGGTTGGCATCTGGATGATATTTCTTTGCAAGTCTTCGATATGCTTTTTTCAATTCTTCATCAGTTGCTGTCTTTTCTACACCTAGCACTTCATAATAGTCTCTTTTATTTGCCATCGTTTCCTCCCAAACCTATTATTCTTGAAAAAGGGATATAGGAATATCCCTAAATCCCTTTTAGAATTTTCTATTTTTTGTCTTCTCCATCTTCTTCTACTTTGTAGTCAGCATCATATACATTTCCGTTATTAGCTTGCGCATCAGTAGCATTTGGATTTGCATTTGCTTGTTCTGCTCCTGCTTGTGGATTTTTTGCAGCATATAGTTTTTCAGAGATTTCATAGAATACAGTTGTTAATTTTTCTGTTGCTTGTTTAATGTTTTCAACATCTGATCCTTCTAATGCTTTTTTAACATTGTCAATTTCTGTTTCAACTTTTGCTTTTTCTTCTCCACTAATCTTGTCTCCAAGTTCTGTTAATGTTTTTTCACTGTTATATACTAAGCTTTCTGCATTATTTCTAACTTCAATTTCTTCTTTTCTCTTCTTATCTTCTTCAGCATGTGCTTCTGCATCTTTTACAGCTTTGTCTATATCTTCATCTGTTAGATTTGTAGAAGCTGTAATAGAAACTTGTTGACTATTTCCCGTTGCCATATCTTTTGCAGATACGTGAACAATACCATTTGCATCAATATCAAATGTTACTTCGATTTGTGGTACTCCTCTTGGTGCTGGTGGAATTCCTGTTAATTGAAATCTTCCAAGTGTTTTATTGTATGCTGCCATTTCTCTTTCACCTTGTAATACATGTACTTCTACACTTGTTTGACCATCTGCTGCTGTTGAGAAAATTTGTGATTTTTTAGTTGGAATAGTAGTATTTCTTTCAATTAATTTGGTAAATACTCCACCATATGTTTCAATACCAAGTGATAATGGTGTTACATCAAGTAATACTAAGTCTTTAACATCTCCTGATAATACACCACCTTGAATTGCTGCACCAATTGCAACACATTCATCTGGGTTGATTCCTTTATCGGCATCTTTACCAGTAATTTTCTTAACTGCTTCTTGAACAGCTGGAACTCTAGTAGATCCACCTACTAATAGGATTTTGTGTAATTGATCAGCAGTAACTCCTGCATCTTTTAATGCTTGATTTACTGGTCCTGCAGTTGCATCAATTAAATCACGAATTAAGTCTTCAAATTTTGCTCTTGTTAATGTTACGTCTAAATGTTTTGGTCCTGTAGCATCTGCTGTAATAAATGGTAGATTGATTTGTGTTTGTTGCATACCAGAAAGTTCGATTTTTGCTTTTTCTGCTGCTTCTTTTAGTCTTTGCATTGCCATCTTATCTGTAGATAAGTCAATTCCATTTGATTTTTTGAATTCAGATACAAGGTAGTCAATGATTCTTTGATCAAAATCATCTCCTCCTAAATGTGTGTTACCATTTGTAGATAGTACTTCAAATACTCCATCACCAATATCTAGGATAGAAACATCAAATGTTCCTCCACCTAAGTCATATACCATGATCTTTTGATCTTGGTCTTCTTTATCCATACCATAAGCTAAAGCTGCTGCTGTTGGCTCATTGATAATTCTTAATACTTCTAGGCCTGCGATTTTACCAGCATCTTTTGTTGCTTGTCTTTGGCTATCACTAAAGTAAGCAGGAACTGTAATAACCGCTTGTGTTACTTTTTGTCCTAGATAGTTTTCAGCATCTGCTTTTAGTTTTTGTAAAATCATAGCTGAAATTTCTTGTGGTGTAAATTCATCACCTTCAATTTTTACTTTTTTTGCAGTTCCCATCTCTCTTTTGATTGAGATAACTGTATTGTCTGGATTAGTAACAGCTTGACGTTTTGCAATTTGTCCTACTAATCTTTCTCCATTTTTTGAAAATGCAACAACAGATGGTGTTGTTCTATTTCCTTCTGCATTTGGTATTACAACTGGCTCTCCACCTTCCATAACGGCTACACATGAGTTTGTTGTTCCTAAGTCAATACCTATAATTTTTCCCATAATTTTATTCCTCCTATGAATTAAAATTTAATTTGTTATTTTTTGTTTTTTCTGTTATATATTTTTAATATATAACTAGAAAATATATATTAATATAAAATTAATAACTAAGTATGTAATATATCATTAATTGGCTACTACTACCATGGAGTGTCTGATTACTTTAGTTCCTATTTTGTAACCTTTTCGATATTCTTCTTTAATTTCTTTTTCTCCTAGATTTTCATCTATAACAGAGCTTACTGCCTCATGAAGTTCTGGATCAAAAGTTTTTCCTACTGCTTCTATTTGAGTAACTCCTTGAGATGCTAATACATCTTTAAATTGTTTTAGTACTAGTTCGATTCCTTGTTTATAGCTTATATCTTCTGTTTTAGCTTCTGCTGCTTTTTCTAAGTTATCTACAACTGGTAAAAGCGAAGTTACAATGTCTGATATAATAGAGTTGTATAAGGATTCTCTTTCTTTTGAGCTTCTTTTTTTGAAGTTTTCAAATTCTGCTAAAATTCTTTTATATCTGTCTGTTAAATCATCTAGTTCTTGTTTTTTTAGTAATAGCTCATCTTGTAATTTGATTTCTTTTGCACTTTTTTTCTCGCTATTTGTCTCTTCTGTCTTATTTTCCTTTTGTTCTAGTTCTTCTTTTTTTTCTTCTGCCATTTTAAACCTTCTTTCCCTTTTCTTATTTAATTATCTTTTTTATTGTCATCTTCTTTTAATTGATCATCTAATTTTTTACTAATATATTTCATAACGGATATTACTTTTGAATAGTCCATCCTCTTTGGTCCAATGATTCCAATAGTTCCTAAATCTTTATTTCCTACTGTGTGTTTAAATGTTACAATACTAAAATCTTTTAGTTCTTCTTTATCATTTTCATCCCCAATATATACATTAATATCTTTTGCAAATCCGCTATTTAGTAAATCTAACATTACTTCTTTTGTATCTAGTAGATTGACAAAGTTTTTTGCTATTTTTAAACTTTGAAATTCTGGTAAGTCAAAGGCTTTTTTGGTTCCCTCTAAATAGATTTTTTCTTCATCTTCTACAATTTTATTGATTTGTTCAATAATTGGTTTAATGACATTAACACTGTAGTTTAATTCAGACATAATATATTCTTCCATGGGTTTGTCAATTTTATCTAAAGGATTTCCCTTTAATTTGTTGTTAAATAAATTATTGATTGTTTCAACTTGGGAAGAAGTAATGTCTTCATCAAATTTGATAATAGTTTCTTTTACAAGCCCACTGTCTGTTACAATAACACACATTAACATACGACTTCCTAATAAAACAAATTTGATTTCTTCAATAATTTGCATATTACTTCTAGGTCCTACTGCTACTGTTGTGTAATGAGTGATTTCAGAAAGTGTAGTTGTTGCAATTTTAGTTAAGTCTTCAATTTCGTTTACTTTTATCTCTAATTTTGATTGAATATATTTGATTTCCTCAACACTAATATCTTGATCATTTAATAGCTCATCCACATAAAATCGATATCCTTTAGCAGATGGGACACGACCAGATGAAGTATGTGGCTTATCTAAATATCCACTTTTTTCAAGTTCTGCCATTTCGTTTCGAATTGTTGCACTACTTAAATCTAGTCCATAATTTTTTACTAAGCTACCTGAACTTACTGGTTCTGCTGTATTGATATATTCATCAACAATTGCTTGGAGAATTTTCTTTTTACGATTATCTAACACTTTTTTCACCTCTTTAGCAATGTTATCTTTAGACTGCTAATATATTATATCCAATTTTAGCAGTTGTCAATACATATTGCTAAAAATTTATGTGAATTTTTTGTGAAAAGATATCATTGTCTCAGAATCTAATTTCCCTTAGAATCATCGAGTACCTTTATTGACAATTTTTTTCTTCCTATATATAATAAATATACTATATTTAGAAAGGTGCTTAATCTTGTGATTGATAAAAAAACTATTTATGTTCATCAAGTACAAAATCTTATCATCAGTACAATTCTCAATCAGAAAAATTCATATACTAAGCAAGATATATATAAACAAGTACAGAAAAAACTTTCTAATCAGTTTCTAGCACAATTGGATGTTTCCAAAATGGTTGAGGAAACAATTGTTATTCTTTTACGTTCTCATTATATCAGACGTCACTTTCTTCGGATAAATCATTATGTAACCAATTAACCACCAAAAAAGACCTTCATTTTGAAGGTCTTTTCTATTTTTTATTTTTTCTCTTCTTGCTTTTCTTTATCTTTTTTAATTTCTGCAAATCTTTTAATTTTCATAGTTGTTGTTTTTTCAAATTCATCTTTTTTAATTTCAAGATGTTTAATTGCTTTATAGGAAGTTAAAGTTTTATTGACTTCTTTAATTTTGTCCCAAATAATCTTATAGACTTCTTCATCAGTTTTTCCTTTTCCATATTTTTCATCTATTTCATCCATATTTGGAATAACCTTAACAGAAATAACTAATTCCTTTTCTCCTTCTACTTCTTTTCCATATACCATACATTCTTTAATTTCTGGTACTTTACCCAATAGCAATTCAATCTCTTCTGGATAGATATTCTTACCATTTTGAGTAACAATAACATTCTTAGAACGTCCTGTGATATATAAGAAACCATCTTCATCTAAATATCCAACGTCTCCAGAATTAAACCATCTGTCACCATTTTCATCAATATGAATTACTTCATTTGTTGCTTCTTCATCTTCATAATAACCAAGCATTAAAGTTTTACTCTTGATATAAACTTCACCTTCTCCATTTTCATTTGGATTATGAATCTTAAGTTCTGCACAAATAACAGCTTTTCCTGCTGAGCCAATCTTTGGTTCAAATTCTGGTGTTAATGCCGCAATTGGTGCTGTTTCTGTTAATCCATATCCTTGTAGGAAAGCAATTCCGATATCTTGTATCCAATGTCCTATTTTTGCATCAATTGGTGCTGCTGCAGATACGATGATTCTTAAGTTTCCACCTAAATTTTCATGAATCTCTGCAAATACTTTTCTCTTAATATCAACTCCAACTGCTTTTAATCCATTTGTTACATGAATCATAGAATTTACTAATTTATCTTTTTTACTTTTTACAATGTTAGCATTAATTTTCTTATATAAGTTTTCAATTAATAATGGTACAGCAAGTAATGCTGTTGGTTTTGATTCTTTTAAATTTGGTACAATATATTTTAATCCTTCACAAACAGCTATTGAACACCCACAAGCAAATGGAAGAATAAATCCAATGGTGGATTCATAAGTATGGTGTAAAGGAAGCACTGAAAATAGTCGATCAGAAGTTCCTAATTTTACATAAGCAGATACTGCATTAATATTTTCTGCCAAGTTTCTATTTGAAATCATAACCCCTTTTGAATTTGATGTTGTACCAGATGTAAAAATTAGTAGCCTAAATTCATCTGGATCAATTGGAATGTCTAAATAGCTATGATCACCATTTTCAACTAATTGTTTTCCTTGATATAGAAGATGATTAAATCCAATATCTTTTCCTTCTAATGGATTTTCTTCATTCATTTGAATAAAATATTTTACATTTGGTAAGCCTTCTCTTATCTTTTTAATGGCATCTTTCTTTTTAGCAGAATAGATAACTGCTTCTGCTTTTGATCTTTTGATAACATTCTCTAGTTCATTATTTGGTAATTCCTTATCAGTTGGTACTGCAATTCCCACACCACATAACATTGCCATATAGGATACATACCAATCATAAGTAGTTTCACTGACAATCACTACTCTTTTGTCTTTTAAACCTAAAAATTTAATTAAGGCAGTTCCTAAATGGATAACATCATTACAAAATTCTTTGTAAGTAATTTCTTTATATGGTTCTTTATGATCTGGTTTTTCTAAAATCAAAGGACAGTCTTTATATTCTTTTTGTGAACGAAGAAAAATTTCTTTGATTGTCTCATAGTGAGTTGGTTCATAGTTTTTTATTTCTTTTTTTGCTTTGTGTTTTTCCGCTTTTTCTAGATCAATATTAACTTCATCAATTTCGATTCCTTCCATTTTGAATTTTGGAAATTTAAAATTTGGTATTTTAAAGTCTTTTAAAATTCTCAAGGCTTATTCCTCCTATTATTTTCTTTTTCTGGACTTTTTTATTATATCTCCAAATAAAAAGTTTGTCAAAACTTTATATAAATTCTTCCCATACTAAATTAGCTAAATCCAGTCCTTTAGCGGTTAATTGAATTTGATTGCTTTCTATTTCAATTAGTTTGTTTTTGACTAAGTAGTCTAACTCCTTATGATAAAGATAGATTGGATTTTGGATGAATTTTTGCTTAAAGTTTGCAATATTTACTCCTTGAATTGTTCTTAGAGAAAGTAACATGTATTCTTTCATCTGAGATTCAACATCCTGTTTTTCATCTAAGATGATATTTTCTTTTGACTTTTTGTCTTTTATATTTGAAATATATTGTTCTAAGTTTTCTATATTATGAAATCTTTCTTGATTTAGATAAGAATGAGCTGCTAATCCCAATCCTAAATATTCTTTTTGTTTCCAACAGTTTAAATTATGTTTTGATTCATAACCTGGTTTTGCAAAATTTGAAATTTCATAGTGAATATATCCGTTTAGTTCTAATGTGTTTTTTACATACCAATACATTTGTCTTTCTGTTTCTTCGTCTGGTAATGTAAGTTCATTATTTTGTATTTTTCTTTCTAATTTAGTTCCTTCTTCTAATATTAATGAATATACCGAAATATGTTCTGGGTCTAATTTCATTATTTTTTCTAGACTATCTTTTAAATTTAAAATTGTTTGCCCAGGTAAGGCTAACATTAAGTCAACATTAATATTATGAAAACCAACTTTTCTTGCTACTTGATATGTATCTAAGAATTCTTCATAAGTATGAATTCTTCCGATTTCTTTTAATAATCCATTGTCACAACTTTGAAGTCCAATGCTTAGACGATTAATTCCTGTTTCTTGATATTGCTGCAGTTTTTTTCTTGTTACTGTTCCAGGATTTACTTCTATTGTTATTTCTGCTTGTTCTTGAATAGGATAACTTTCTTTTACTACTTTTAATATCTCTGTAATATCCTGGCTATCTAAATAAGAAGGAGTTCCTCCTCCAATATAAATAGTAGAAATATAGTCATCTTTATTTATTTTACTCTTTTTTTCCTGTATTTCTTTTACTAAACATTTTACATATTCTTTTTGTTTTTGCTCTTTTCCAGCAAAAGAGACAAAATCACAATAGTAGCATTTTTGTTTACAAAAAGGAATATGTAAATAAATTCCTAATTCTTTCATATACTTTTCCTTTATTTCATTTTCATTAATTTAAGTTATATGCTTTATATTTATTTTTAAAGTTTTAAAAAGAAAAATAGCTTATAAATTATTTTTATCTTAAATAAATTTATAAACTATTTTCTCTAAAATGTAAATATCTTTTTTCTATTTCATACTATTTCTTACTTCTTCTGCTATTTTTGTTAGTTTTCTTAATCTATGATTCACTCCAGATTTTCCAATTGGTTGTTCTAACAAATTGCCAAGCTCTATTAAAGATGCTTCTGGATTTTCCAATCTCTTTTCTGCAATTTCTTTTAATCCTTTTGGCAAAGTTTCAAATTTCCCTGTATTTTTTAAAAGTTTGATATCTTCCATTTGATTGACTGCTGCTTCAATTGTTTTGTTTAAATTTGCTGTTTCGCAATTTACTAAACGATTTACATTATTTCGCATATCACGAATGACACGAACTTCTTCAAATTTTATAACAGAAAAACTAGCTTCCATGAAAGCAAGTAATTTTGATATCTCGTCTCCATCTTTTGTATAGATCACAAAAGTAGCTCTTCTTTTCATTATTTTACAAGAAATATTAAAGCTCGCAAGTAGTTCAATAATATATTTTGCAATTTCTTCTGTTCTAAAAATCATTTCTAAATGATTGGTTTTATGTGGATCACTAACAGTTCCTGCTCCTAGAAAACAACCACGAATAAGGGCTCTTTCTTCTTCAATCATCTTCTTGTTTTGCATGATATTTTCTGATAACTTTATTTTTTCATCTTCATATTCAATTCCATTAATGATGCTACTTGTTTTAAAAGTAATGGCATATAGCTTTCCCATTAGATCAATTTTATAGTCAATTTGCATGTTGTTTAATAGTTTATTAAATCGATTAATACTGTATTGGTTTTCTGTTGAAAATCTTACTTTGTTTTTTAATACATCTGTATTTGAGCTAATTAAATAGCCAATTAATTCTTCTTTTACTGCTGTTTTATTTGCTAAAGAATTTACTTTACTTAATTCTTCTTTAATATCGGATGAAAAAGACATTTCTAATTTCCTACTTTCCTTGCTATCATTATTCTATCGTTTCCTGCTAAATCTTCTTTTGTGTATATTTCTTTATATTTTTTACTTTTTTCTACTAAATCAAGTATTTTCATTTTTTGGTCATATCCAATTTCAAGACATAGATAACCATCTTGTTGTAAATAGGTGTCTGACTCTTGAATAATCTTGCGATAAAAATTTAATCCGTCAACTCCTCCATCTAATGCCAATTTTGGTTCATGTTGTACTTCTCTTGATAATTCTGGAATCACTTTTGATTGAATATATGGTGGATTTGATACAATTAAGTCAAACTTTTCCTTAATATTCTCAAATAGATCAGATTGTATGATTGTTATTTTATCTTCTACTTGATTTGAAATGACATTTTTTTTGGCAATTTCTAAAGCTTGTTTACTAATGTCACTTAGTGTAACAGAGCATTCTATCTGTTTTGCAATTGAAATTCCAATTGCTCCACTTCCTGTACATAAATCTAAAACTTTTATTTTATTTTTCCCTTTTGCAAGTTTTATAACTTCTTCTACTAGAATTTCTGTATCTGGTTGTGGAATTAAAACAGATTCATCAACATAGAAAGAAAGTCTCATAAATTCTTGCTTATTTACAATATATTGAATTGGTTTTCCTTCTATTAATTCTTCTATTTGACTCAAAAAAAGCAATTCATCTTCTTTTGTAACATCTTGTCTGTCATGACTTACCAAATATGGCTTATCTTGTTTTAAAATATTACAAAGAAGCATTTTGCTTTTCAAACTTGATTCTTCTATTTTGTTTTCAAGTAGTCTTGTTACCCCTAACTTATATAGTTCTCCTATTGTCACTGTTTTTCACCTACCAAAAGGTATTTTCTCTTCACACATGTTTCATATTGTACCATTTAATAAAGAAAAGCACAAGTTATTTTTGATATTTCTTAAACTTTCTTTTTAGAAAAATGCAAGAAAAAATAAACGTCAATTTAGACGTTTATTTTAGTTTCTATTTTTCTTTAATATCTTTTCTATTGCCATGAAAGAATTGGTAGATTTGCGTTATTTGGATCTGCTTTAAATGGTGAACCTAAAACTGATAAAATAGATGGCATATTATTATTTACTACAACATTTTCTACTATTCCATTATTGTTCTGTCCAACTCCTGTTGCAGCAGATGCACTTGTGTAGTAACAATTTCTTACTGTAGAAGCGCCTAATGTTTGATCATAATATTGTTCTGCTAATATTCCTCCTTGTCTAGTTGCCCCTAAAGAACCATTTAAAATACTTTTTATTGTTCCAGAGTTATAGCTATTAGTAATCGTTCCTGCTGTTTGATTTATTGCTGCAATTCCTCCTGCATATACATAATAGTTGTTTTGTGTATCTAGTGGATTAACAGTTGATGTAACTGCTCCTATATTATATGTTTTATCTATTTTTCCTCCATTGTTAAATCCTACTATGCCTCCTGCTTGTACATTCTTTTTTCCAGTTGCTGTTATTGTTCCTGAATTATATGTATTAGATACCCCTACTGCTTGAGCACTTCCTATATTACCACCTATCCAACTAAAACTAGCAGAATTCGTATTAATATTTCCTCTATTAAAAGAATTTTTTAAATCAAGGCTATTTCCTTGTCCTACAATTCCTCCTATATAGCAATTGTCTCCAGATACTAAATTCATACTTCCATAATTAGCACATTGTTCAATAGTAACTTTCTGATTAGCTCCAGCGTATATATATCCTATAATTCCTCCTGCACAAGTATATCCTCCAGCTAGAGATTCTACATTTCCACTATTAGCACATTGATTAATTGTAATAGCTTTCTCTGTATAGATATACCCTATAATTCCTCCCATATATATATTATATGTTGCATTAGTATTTCCATGCTTCAAAATTGCTGTATTTTTGCAGGCTTTAATTGTTCCTGCAAAATCATATCCTGTAATTCCTCCCATATAAAATACACTAAGATTTTCTACATTGGTTGTTGGTGCCACTAAATTTTGAGAGTTTTCTATTAATCCTGAGTTTTTAGCTGTAATTCCTCCAATGTATCCATATTTTGCTTCTGTTCCTTCTATTGATAATGCTCCATTATTTGTACAGTTTAGTATTTTCCCTGCAGTGTCAGATTCTCCAGAAATACCTCCTGCAAAATTTCCCCAACTTTGACTTTTAGAATTTTTTGCAGTTATTTTTCCTGTATTTGTGCAGTTATTAACTTCTAAGAAGTTTTTACCTGTTATTCCACCGCAAAATACACTGGCGGTTGAGCTATCTGAAACCAGCTGTGCTGTGTTGTTACAATTTGCTACAGTTCCATAATTATATGATGTGATTCCTCCAACATGAATCGCTCCTCCTGTTGGATTATATGCAGTAACTTTTGCTTCATTTGTTGAGTCAGTAATCGTTCCTTTTGTTACATATCCGGATATTCCTCCTGCAAAGACATACCAGGTAGTATTACTTCCATAGATTTCTCCTTGATTTTTACAACCTGAAACTACTTTATTTTCACCATTATAAATTCCTACAATTCCACCTATATATAAATGAGTTTTTAATGGGCAAGTTGATGAAATATTTCCTGTATTGTTACAATTTTGAATTTGAGCCCCATTACTTGCTACGATTCCTGCTGCATATCCATAGTTTCCTACTGTTCCTTCTAATATAACAGCTCCAGAATTGTTACAATTTTTTACCGTTGCATTTTTATCTCCATTTGCAGAGCCAACAATTCCTCCGCTATATGCTGATTTTCCATCATTATTATTAGTTGCTTTTATCTCAACAGTATTATTACAGTTTTCTACTGTTCCATCAGCTAATACTGAGACAATACCTCCTACGCAGATGGAAGCTACAGAAGATGTATTATTAATATTAACAGTGTTACTGCAGTTTCTTATCGTTCCAGTATTACATCCAGCAACTCCAGCTATTTCCTGCCAACCAATTACTTCTCCTTGTACTACTAGTTGTCCATTATTTACTGAGTCAATAATATTTCCTGGTGCGTAATTATATCCTGAAATTCCTGCTACAAATAGGTTTTTTGTTAAATTTATTTTAGAAATAACACTTCCTACGTTAGCACAATTTTCAATTTGACCTCTATTAACACCAACAATTCCACCCATATCGAGATAGTCTGCTGTTCCTTGACTAACTTCTACTGCTCCAGTATTATTACTATTGAAAAGGCTTCCTGTATTTTCTCCTATAACTCCTCCTATGAAAATTGTACCAAGTCCTTCCGCATTTTGAGTCATTATTTTTACTTGATTTTCTACTTTAGTGATATAACTACCATAATTATATCCTATAACTCCTCCTACTGTTACTGTTCCTCCTGTTAAAGCATTTTGACAAATAACGGCTCCTTTATTAATGCAATTAGTAACTTCTTTGTTTGCTCCACTTTGAATTCCTGTTATTCCCCCTAAATAAGCTAGATAAGTTGGCCCATTTATGATATTAGATGTATTATAACAATTTGCAATATTTCCAAAGCTATATCCACTAATACTCCCTATATAAACTCTTCCTTTTTCTACACTATTAGAACATGAAATATTTCCTGATACTGCTAAGTTCTTTATACTTCCATTATTAACTCCAAATAGACCTGCTACACCATATTCTTTTTCCGTTTCATCTACTTGAATCCTTATATTCCTTAATTCTTTATTTCCTCCATCAAAAGTTCCTTTAAACCAGTTTCCTGAAAGAGTAATATTTTCTTCTGCATCTTTTTGTATATCGACTTTATTTCCAATTGGAATAAAACCTCTTCCTTTATTTAACTCTTCTTTTATTCCCTCTGTAAGTCCATCTCCGTTATAATCACCAAATAATTCTGTGTTAGTTGGATCTGTATATGATTTATCATTTGTAAAGTCTAATGTGGAAACTAAAATAATTGTCTTTCCTTGATAACCTTCTCCATTATTTACTTTTTTTGAAAAACCTACTAAATCTTCAATACTATTAACTGTATAAGTATTTTCGTCTATTTGTTCTAACTCTCCTGGATTTGGATCTGATATTTTTGCAATCTCTATTTGCATTGCTTTTTCTAGTTCTGCTAAATATGCTTGCTCATTTAATCCAGCTTGTTTTGATTCTTTCACTGCTTGTTTTGCTCTTTCAATGATTCCATTTGGACCTAGTACAACAGATAAGGTAATTCCTGCCAATATTAAAAGTACTACAATTGTTACAACCAACCCTATTAGAGTAATTCCTTTTCTATTTCCCTTCATTTGTTTTTCTCCTCTCATTTGTATAATTTTTAATTTATCTAATTTTATCTTTTTCTTCTTATAAATTCAATAGTTTTTCACTTTTTTCGTAATTTTTTAATCAAGACAATTGAAAACGGTTTAAAATAAAAAAGCCCCGCATCAGCCGTATGGTGAAAGAAATTTTAAGGACCTGCTTTCACAGGTGGGTGTCTTGTTAAATGTTTGTGGGCTTCTTAAATAAATTTAAGCATGCACGCCGCATTTAAACTCTAATTTCAGACTCCCGTTTTATCTTTGTTGGTTCTAAAATTCCAGTCTTTACGCACTACGCAGGGAAATTTATAGTCTATTTATTTGTAAATAAATATTACCATAGAGACTTTGAGATTACAACTACTTTTTCCAGTTCTTTTTCATATATTTTCTTTCTTCTTTTTCTATTATCTCTTTTTTTCTTATTCTATCTAGTATTCTAATTTATTTTTAGTATTTGCATTTTTCCCAATTTTATGATAGATTTTATTTAATATTTGTAATCATTCTTAGGAGGACTTATGACAAAAGAAAAACAATCAAAGTTAAAGTTGAAATTGAATAAAAGGCTAATTATTAAGAGTATTATCACTATCTTATTAGTTGTAATACTTCTCTTTTTATGTTATCGAGTCATCAATCGTATCTTTTTAAAGGTAAATTTTGAATCAAATATTGAAAATCTCTCTACTTTAAATGCTTCTACTGTTTTTTCAATTGAGAAAGTGGCTTTATATAGTAGTGCTTCTGGAGTTCAAAAAGAAGAAACTTCTTCTGCTTCTTGGATTATGGATATTAGTCAATATACAGATATTGCAATTTATTTAAATTCTCCTACCAGTTACTCTGATGAAACAGCAATTCAAGCTTTATGGATTGATTCTATTTCTTTTGTCTCAGATATAACAGAAGAAAGTTCTAATCAAAGTTTGAATTACAAAAATATTTATGAATTTGGAAAAGTATCTGATTTAACAACTCTTACTAATCCATTTAGTATCTCTTATGAAATATTATCTGCTAATCAAACAATTGACTATACTAAACCTCAAATGTATGAAACCTATGATAATCCAATTACTTTAGAATTTGTAAATAAAAATATAAAAGAAAACCAAACGATTCAAAATACATCAGATTCTTTAGAATTTAATGGTTCTCTTTTAAAAAGAGCTAATATTTTATTAGAAGAAATTACTCCTAAAATGAAGTTTACTATTCATATCTTAAACAATCTAAACCAAGAATTTATTTGTAATTATTATTTAGAAGTTCCTTTAAAAGATGCTGAAAAATCAATTTATGATGGTTCTTATTATACAGAAATTCAAAATCCTGGTTTGTTTTATCGAATTTCCTAATGGATATAATATTAATCAAAATAAAGGATAATAAATAGCATAGAAAAAAGCGAGATTATAGAATAATATCTCGCTTTAGTTTTTTATTCTCTACTATCCCGCTTCCTATAAAGCATTTTTTCTGGTCATAAATTCGATAAACTTGATCTTGTTGGTTTGTGTCTAATTTGACACCATTTAAGAACATTTCTAATTTTGAGGGTTCTAAAGTAATTTCTGATTTGTTTTGAAAGAAATCCTCTACTGAAATCATATTTTCTTTTGCTTTTTCTAATTCTTCTATTGTTATGGTATCTTCTAATTTAAACTGCCCGACTTTTGTTCTTTCTAATTCTTTCATATATCCAATTGTATTTAATTTCTTTGCAATATCATCACAAAGTGAACGAATATAAGTACCCTTTGAGCAGCTCACTTCTATTACAATTTGTTTTAATTCTTCTTGTATTCTGATTAACTTTATTTCATAAATTGTAATTTTTCTTGTAGGAATTTCTACTGTTTGTCCTTTTCTAGCATATTCATAAAGTTTTTTTCCTTTTACCTTAATTGCAGAATACATAGGAGGTGTTTGTTCTTGCTCTCCTAAAAAAGTTTTTAATACCTTTTCTATATTTTCTTTTTCTAAGGATTGTTTCAAAACTTCTTTTTTCTCTATGACTATCCCTTCTTCATCTAGAGTATCTGTTCTTTTTCCTAACTGAATTGTTGCAATATATGTTTTATCATGATTAATTAGGTATTTAGAAAGTAAAGTTCCTTTTCCAATTAATAAAGGAAGAACTCCAGTTGCATTAGGATCTAAGGTTCCAGTGTGTCCTACTTTTTCTTCTAAAATTTTTTTTACTTTAGCTACGACATCATGAGAAGTATATTGTTTTGGTTTATATATTACAATGATTCCATCCATTATTCTTACTCCTAAATAGCAAAAAATATATAGTGGTTATCTATATATTTTTTACTTTTCTCTAATATTTTTCCTATCTATTTTAAATACTTTTTAATTTCATTTACAATCTTTGTTTTTACTTGTTCAACATTTCCTTGTAAATTACATCCAGCAGCTTTGATATGTCCACCGCCACCAAACATTAAACACACATCTGCAACATTGACATAGTCATTAGAACGAAGAGATGCTTTAAAACCATTATCCTCTTCTCTTAAGAAAACAGAAACTTCAACACCTTCAATTCCTCTACCCATTTCAACGATTCCTTCATAATCACCAGTTTGAGCTTCTACTTTTTCTAAATCCTCTTTGGTGATATATGTAAAGGTAATTCTTCCATTTTCTAAGAATTCTAAACGATTCATTGCAATTTTAGTTAGCTCAAAATTTGGTCTTGTTTTAATCTCTAAAACTCTACGATAAATGTTAGATACATTAATTCCTTTTCCTAAAAGCTCAGAAACAAATTCAAATGTTTCTGCTGTTACACTAGAATACTTAAATCCACCGGTATCTGTAATAATTCCAGCTAAAATACAAGTTCCAATCTCTTTGTTAATTTCAATTCCCATATACCCAAGTACTGTAATTAAAATTTGACTACAAGCTGGAGCTACCGGATTTACATAGTTTACATCTCCAAACATAGTATTTTTACTATGGTGATCAATCATAATTCTTGTTTTGGCATTTTCAAAGTAACTTGCAAAACCATTTAGCCTTTTAATATCGGCACAATCTAATGCAATTGCTAAATCATAGGTTTCTTGTCTTCCCTCTGTTTTTATCTCTTCTGCTCCTGGAAGGAAGCTATATGTTTTGGGATAATCAGGTATTACAACATCTGATTCCTTTCCATATTCTTTTAGTGCTAAATGAAATGCTAAACTCGAACCAATTGCATCTCCATCTGGATTTTCGTGTGTTAATAGAATAATTGAATTTGCTTTATTAATTTCTTGTTTTATATTGTCTAAAGTCATCTTTTATTCCCCTTCGTTTTTTAACTTTTCAATAATAGAATCAATTTTCGCTCCATATTCCAGCGATGTATCTTGTTCAAAGATAAGTTCTGGAGTAATTCTTAAATTGACTCTTTTTGCTACCTCTGAACGGATATATCCTACTGATTGTTTTAGTGCTTCTAAAGTTTCTTGATCACTTTTGGCATTTAAAATACTAACAAAAACTTTTGCATATTTTAAATCTGGTGTTATTTTTACTTCAGTAACACTAATTAGTCCAGTTGCATTTGGATTTTTTAATTCATAACTAATTATATTACTAATTTCCTTTTTTAATTCTTCGTTTATACGTCCGAAGTCTATTATTATTTTTAGGCATTGTTCTTGTCCTTCCTTTTCTTTTTGTTAGTTTTACCGAATTTTATTTGAATCATACTTTTATTTTCTCTTTTTTTATAAATTTATCTTTTTACTTCTTCCATAATGTATGCTTCAATAATATCTTCTTCTTTAATGTCATTGTAATTTTCGATTTGTAATCCACACTCATATCCTTTTGCCGCTTCTTTGACATCATCTTTGAATCTCTTTAAGGATACTAGTTTTCCATCATGTATTACAACATCGTCTCTGATTACTCTTACACCGGCATTTCTTTCTAACTTACCATCTGTTACATAACATCCTGCAATTGTTCCTACTCCAGATACTTTAAATGTTTGTCTTACGATTGCATTTCCAATTACTTTTTCTTCAAATTTTGGATCTAATAATCCTTTCATTGCATCCTGTACATCTTCAATTGCTTGGTAAATAACAGAATATTGTTTGATTTGTACTCCATCTTTTGCAGCAATGTCTTTTGCAATTGCATTTGGTCTTACATTAAATGCAATGATAATAGCATTGGAAACTTTTGCTAATGTTACATCTGATTCTGTTACAGCTCCTGCATTAGCATGAATTACTTTTACTTCAACTTCTTCGTTTGTAAGTTTTTCTAAAGATTGTTTTACTGCTTCTACAGTTCCTTGAACGTCTGCTTTTACAATAATATTTAATTGTTTTAAGTTACCTTTTTCAATTTGATTAAATAGATCATCTAATGTCACTCTTGAAGTTGCATTAATAGATTGCTCTCTTTGACTTCTCTTTCTTCTTTCAATTAAGTGTTTTGCAGTTTTTTCATCTTTTACTTCATAGAAAGTATCTCCAGCTTCTGGAACTTCTGTTAATCCCATGATCTCTACAGGAGTAGAAGGTCCAGCTTTCTTTACTTTTTGTCCTTTATCATTTTTCATTGCCCTAATTCTACCAATTGATGAACCTACTACAATAGTATCACCAACATCTAAAGTTCCTCTTTGTACTAGAATAGAAGCAATTGGTCCTTTGGCTTTATCTAGTCTTGCTTCGATAACTGCACCTTTAGCTTGTTTATGTGGATTTGCTTTTAATTCCTTCATATCTGCAACAAGTAGTACCATTTCTAGTAAAGTATCAATATTCATTTTCTTCTTTGCAGAGATTGGAACAAAAATAGTGTCTCCACCCCATTCTTCTGGAACTAGATCATATTTCATTAATTCTTGTTTGATTTTTTCAATATTAGCACCTGGTAAATCAATTTTATTAACTGCTACAATAATTGGGATACCTGCTGATTTTGCATGATTAATTGCTTCAACAGTTTGAGGCATTACTCCATCATCTGCAGCTACAACTAAGATTGCAATATCTGTAATTTGAGCACCTCTTGCACGCATTGCAGTAAATGCTTCATGTCCCGGAGTATCTAAGAAAGTAATTTCTCTTCCATTGACATTTACTTTGTATGCACCAATATGCTGTGTAATTCCTCCTGCTTCTCCTTCTATTACATTTGTTGAACGAACAGCATCTAAAAGTGATGTTTTACCATGGTCAACGTGTCCCATAACAACAACAACTGGTGGTCTTTCTTCTAATTCACTTTCATCATCTTCAGAATCATCAAATAAAATATCTTCTTCTGTCACAGTTTCTTTCTTATTAGCTGTTACACCAAATTCTCCTGCAATTAAAAATGCTGTATCAAAGTCAATTTCATTATTTAATGTTGCCATAACACCATAACTAAATAATTTTTTAATGATTTCTGCACTTGTTTTTTTCAATTCAGTTGCTAAGTCTTTTACTGTAATGGTTTCTGGAATTGTAATTTCAGTTAATTTAAAGATTTTTTGCTTATTACGCTCTTCATCATTTCTTTGAGCTTTCTTTTTATTTCTTCTTCCTCTTTCTGTTGTTAAATCATAGTAATCTAGCATTCCACCATCTTGTTCATTAAACATATGAGAAAGCTTACTTTCTTGTTTTAAATCTTTTAATTTACCTTCATTAAAATCTTCTGAGAATCTTCCTCCTCTTTTTGCTTTTGTTCCTTTTTTAGCTTTCGCATCTTCATAACGACTACTTTTTTCCTTATCAATAGCACGATTAGAATATTCTCTTACATTTTCTTTTTCAATAATATCATTTGCCATGATATTTTTAATATTTTTTTCAATCCCTTTTTCATCTAAAGGTCTTCTTGTATAATTATTACTTTGTTGGTTGTTATTTCTGTTATATCCGTTATTATTTTGTTGATAATTGTTACGGTAATTATTGTTACCATTTTGGTTGTTACCACGATAATTATTACCATTATTATATCCTTGATTATTACCATGATAGTTGTTGTTATATCCACCATTATTTTGCTGACGGTTGCTATTTCGTTGATAATTACTATGATTGCCATTTGGGTTGTTGCTACGATAATTATTACTATTATTATACCCTTGGTTATGATTACCACGATAGTTATTGTTATATCCACCGTTATTTTGTTGGCGATTATTATTGGGTTGATAATTTGGATTTGAATAAGCTGGTTTTTGTTCCTTATTCTCTTCGATTTCTTTTTTCTCTTCAACTATGATTTCTGTTTTTTCTACTTTTACTGGCTCTTGTTTTGGCATATCTTGTTTTTTCTCTTCTGGCTTTACAGGCTCTTTTTTAGGTTCTTCTTTCTTAATTCCCAATAATTCATTGACAGTAAGTGGTTTTGTTGGTTTATTACGATATACAATATTAAAATCTTGATTTTGCTTTCTTTCTACAAATCCCACTTGTTTTTCATGTTCTTTTTGTTTTCTTTTCTCTTCTTCCTTTTTTGCTTGTTCTTCATCTGAAATAATGACTTCTCTACGAATAATAACAGGGGTAGATTCTTTTTTATTTTCCTTCTTTTCCTTTTGCTCTACCTTTTTATCGGATTTCTTTTCCTCTTTAACAGGATCCGATTTTTTCCCTATTCCTGCTCTTATTTTTGCAACATCATTATCTTCAATTGCACTTAAATGGCTTTTTAATTCAACCCCTAGTTCACTTGCCTTTGCAATTATATCTTTACTGGTTAAGCCTAGTTCTTTTGCTAGTTCATGTACTTTCATCTTACCCAATAATATCACCCCCATTAATGTTCTTTTTTATTTCTTTGGCTAAGTTTATTTCTTTAATCCCAATTACTGCTTTATTATTTTTTCCAATTGTTTTACTTAAGTTCTCTATTTTTCCATAAATCACAATATCAACCTTTTCTTTCTTACATAAAAACTCAAAATTTTCTTTTAATTTTTCTGATGCGTCTTCTGCTACAATGACTAGTTTTACTTTTCCTTTTTGAATTGCTTCTTTTGTTGCATCTGTTCCAAAAGAAACTTTTCCAGCTTTGGATGCTAACCCTATCAATCCATTTATTTTATTTATCAACAATGACACCTCTTAAATTCTCATAGACTGTTTCATCAATCTTCATTTCAAAAGTTCTTTCTAATTTTTTTGCTTTTATTGCTTTTTCTAAACAGCTAATATCATCACAAAGATAAGCTCCTCTGCCATTTGCTTTTCCAGTGCGATCGATACTAATATTTCCTTCTTTGTCTTTTACTACTCGAATTAGTTCTTTCTTTGCTTTAATTTGCCCACACCCTATACAGGTTCTTTGTGGTATTTTTTTCATAGATACACCTCTTTTATCTATTTTATTCACTATTTCGCTTTAATTTGTCTATTCTTCTTCAATTTTTTGTTCTTGTTCCATATTTTCTTGTTCTTGATCTTCTTGGTTTAATTCAGCAATCATTTGACGGAAAGCAGATTCACTTTTAATATCAATTTTCCAATTTGTTAATTTTGCTGCTAAACGTGCATTTTGACCTGCTTTTCCAATTGCTAATGATAATTGATCATCTGGAACAATCACTTGTGCAAATCTTTCTTCTTCTTTGATATCTACTGCTAATACTTGTGCTGGAAGTAAAGCCGCTGATATGAAAATAGAAATGTCTTCATTCCACTCAATTACATCAATTTTTTCTCCATGTAATTCATTGATAATATTTTGAATACGAATTCCCTTTTGACCTACACAAGATCCAACTGGATCAATGTTTGGGTTTTGAGAGTATACTGCAACTTTACATCTATTTCCTGGATCTCTTGATACGCTTTTGATCTCAATTAATCCTTCATATATCTCTGGGATTTCAAGTTCAAATAGTTTTCTTACAAAATCTCCGCTACTTCTTGATATGATAACTTGTGGTGCTCCTTTTAGTCCTCTTTCTACATCTACGACAACAGCTCTTATTTTGTCATTAACATGGTAATGTTCAGTAGGAATTTGTTCTTTGATTGGCATGATTCCTTCTAATCTTCCTAAATCAACGATTACAGTTCCTCCTTCTGCTTTTTGGATAATCCCTGAAACAATTTCTCCTTTTCTTTCATTGAATTCATTAAAGATAATATCTCTTTCAGCTTCTCTTAATTTCTGGATAATGACTTGTTTTGCTGTTCCTGCAGCAATTCTTCCGAATTCTTTTGGAGTAAGTTCTAGATCTACACTATCTCCTATTTCTATCTTTTTATTGATTTTTCTAGCTTCTGTTAAACTGATTTGTAGATTTGCATCTTCTACTACTTCTACAACTTCTTTTACTGCATATATATGAATTGCTCCTGATATTTCATCCATCGTCACTTTTACATTTTCTGCAGAATCATAATTTCTCTTATATGCTGTTACTAATGCTGTTTCAATTGATTCTAAAAGGTATTCTTTTTTGATTCCTTTTTCTTTTTCTAACTCCTCCATTGCTATAATTAGTTCTTTGTTATCGATTCCTTTCATTTTTCTTAGTTCCTCCTTTTAATCCCAATGATATATTGTTTTTATTAACGATATGTTTTTTCGTTCTAATTCTTGTTTTTTTCCTGCCATTTCTATCACGATATAATTGTCATCAAAATCTATTAAAATTCCAATAAATTGTTTTTGCTTTTCAACTGGTTTAAATAAATTGATTTCTACTTCATTTCCTATATTGTCTTTTAAATGATTGTCTTTTCTTAAAATTCTTTCTACACCTGGTGATGATACTTCTAAGAAGTACTGTTCTTTGATATAGTTTGCTTCATCTAATAAGTCGGTAATTTCATTATTCACTTTTTCACAATCATTTAAATCAATTCCTTCTGGTTTATCAATAAATATTCGTAGAAAATATTCTTTCCCTTCTTTTACGTAAATGACGTCATATAGGTTATATCCTATTTTTTCGACTTTTTCTTTAATCAATTTTTCTACTTTTTCCTCTATATTTGCCAAATTTTCTTTCGCCTCCTAAACAAAACTTAAGAGTGGGATTTGTTCCCACTCTTCTAGTCTTTTCTTATGCTTCCTTATTTTACTATATTTCCCTTCAAATGTCAAGGTTTGTTTACAATAAAATTTCTTTTATAAATGACAGGTAGTTAATGTGACGTTACATTTGATTATTATATATTGTAATTGGATTTTACTTTTACAATTTACGTTTAAAAACTTTCCTCTATATTTTCTAGACATAACCTTTACCGGTATAGAAAATCTTCTTCATATTTTTGGACGTTTGTCATTTTACTACTAGAACAAAAATACTGTTTATGTGTTTATGACATAAAATCTAATTATACATACACATATTTCTCATTTTATTATGATATACAAATAGTTTTTCAAATACTGTTTATGCCAAAGGAA
>JAETTH010000120.1 GCA_021769225.1 Erysipelotrichaceae bacterium | reverse complement strand
TCTCACTTTCGGCAGCCAATATTGTGACTGCTTTATAGTGATGCTTTCATAATTGTTAAAAACATTTGTTGTCAAGGTTCAGTTTTTGGCTACGAGCTTTATTTTCGTAGCAAGGTAAGAGGTCTTAGTAATGGTACTTAATTTTTTGCTGCTTTACATAATATCAGTTCGTGTTTTGACAAACATTAAGAAATGTCGCAATACAAAATTCGAACTGATTGCCATGATGTTTGGGATTTTTATTGTTTTAGCATTTCGCGATTCGAATTCAGGGACAGATACATGGAATTATTTGGCAAATTTTTTGCGGATAAAAAACTATTCTTTTGAAAGTTTAGTAGTGGCATCTACACAAGAAAAAGGATTTTTGCTTTTTCAATGGATTCTTGGAAAAGTATTTCCGAATTCCGTACAAGTATTATTTATTTTTCAAGCATTAATCGTAACACTATCTTATGGATATTTTATTTATAAATACTGTAAAAAGAATTATTTCCTTGCTGTTTTAGGATTTATGGCATTTGGCTTATTTGGCTTTCATACCACAGGAGTAAGGCAGTCACTAGCAATGGCGTTATGTGTATGGGTATATATTCTGTTTGAAAAAAAGAAGTATTTTTCCGCAATTATTATTGCAGTATTAGCTACAACATTCCATTTGAGCGCGATAGTTTCTGTACTTTATCTTATATATGGTAATATATGGAAGAGAAGAAATAATCTTTTTACAACAGTAATGTTAGGAATTGTTTTGGCACTAACAAGTGGGACTATACTTGCAAGAGTTTCCTTGTTTTCGGAGCGCTGGAATCAATACTCAGATATTGAGAGCACTGGGAATGGTCAGATATTCTATGTTGTTTTGATCATTATTCTTTTATTGGGAGAAACATTAAATAAAGAAAACGATGAGTATCAGTTTTCAAAAAGAGTGAATTATCTTACGTATATTTTTTGGACGGGAAGATTAGTGACTAGAACAATGCAACGTCCGGCAATGTATTTCTTTCCTGCAAATTTGCCTGTTTTGGTAAATGGAATCGAAAACTATACTCACTTAGAAAGCCGTAAACTTTTGCGTATTGGCGCATTCATCGGAATATCGCTCTTATATATTTATCGATTTAGGGGATATTCCTATCATCTGATTAGTTTGTTTTGAGTTCTAGCCAGAGAGGAAAGGAGAAAATGTGAATATAAAATACTTATCTTACTATGCTCAATCAGATAATAAGCAAAACAGAAGTTATGTGCCCTCTGCCAAGAATAAAATGGACTATATTATTAAGGTATTAAATAATAACGGTTATGATGTAAGTGTAATTTCAGCAAGTCCTACACGCAATAGAAAAAAAAGTTATTCTGGTGGTTTGTACAGAATTAATGATAAAACATCGTTAAAGATGTTTTTTACATTTCCTTGGGGAAACAAAATTCAAAAAATTCTTAGTATAATCTCCATGAATTTGTTCCTGTTTTATGAACTGATGAAAGTCAATAAAAATGAGAAAATTTTAGTATATCACTCGTTGGGATATATGAATGTTGTAAATTTTGTACATCGTATTAAAGGATTTCATTTGATTTTAGAGGTTGAAGAGATATATGCGGATGTTATTGGTAATGTAAAACTAAGGCATAAAGAAGTGAAATTCATAGGTAAGGCGGACAGTTATGTGTTTCCAACTAGACTATTAAGTAATGAGGTAAATAAAGCAGATAAACCAGAGGTAATCATACATGGTACATATCAAGTAGAATCTGATTATAACTGCAAATTTAACGATGGAAAAATCCATGTTGTATATGCAGGAACGTTTGATCCAAGAAAGGGTGG
>JAETTH010000119.1 GCA_021769225.1 Erysipelotrichaceae bacterium | reverse complement strand
ATAGCAATTGATAGTGCAGTTCATGCTAAAATAAGTGGGTATTATAATAAAAATAAAAAGATGAGGATCAAATCTATCTGAAAAAGATAAAATTTGGCAATAAACGTAAATTTAGGAGGGAAATGATATTATAAAAACATTTGGAAAGGCTAATAAATTCGCTATTCAATATGAATTCATTAGTAATCTGTTAGATGAAACAATGGGTCATTTTAGTATGTGGGTTAATGGATGCAATCTATGTAGTTATAATGAACACCTGAATTATGAGGGTGATCTCTATTACTTAATAGATTGGTTTTGTGAGAAATTACCATATATAATAGGTTACGATAATTTTCCCCTGCCTGTAAAAGGGGATAATACTCTAGAGTTGATTGAAAATGCAAATAAATTTAAAAGTGAAATTGATTTAGAAATAGACTTATGGTTTGAAGCAAAAAGCCGGTGGATTTTTAATCATGGTTGGTTTTCTGCTAGAGGTGGTGCTGTATTACCCTATGTTTATTTCAGAAGAAAAGGAAATTTAATTGAAATATCTTGGAATAATCTATATTGGCAAAATGCTGGAATAGATTTTAAGACTAAAGTGGGTGTCCAAGAAATAGAAGTAGAAATTTTTATAGAAATTTTAAAAGAGTTTTTGATCGAAATTATAAATAATTTCGATCAAAGGCTAAGTAATAAAAAGAAAGTAGAAGAATTTAAACAAAATATAAATATTTTATGTTAATAAAGACACTGGGGAGCTATTTATTTTCAAAAAAGGCGGAAAGGGGGTAGGAATTCCTACAGGCGAATTCATAAAATAAATTATGGATAGAACAAAGGTAAAAGTAAGCTTGAGGCTTATGGGAGAAGGTTATGATATTCAGGAAATAACAGATTTTCTAGATATTACCCCTTCTGAAACATGGAATAAAGGAGATTTTATTAGAAATTCTGGACAAAAGCGCACATATACAGCCTGGATATATAGTACAGACGTAACGGAAACTTTAGATGTTTATTCACAAGCGATAAAAATTGAAAAGTTGTTTTTGCCAAAATATAAAGAAATTTCCTTTTTAAAGAAGAAGTATGATTTAGATATTAGCCTTGATTTTGTAATAATAATAGAGAACGAGGAAATTCCAGCGATATACTTTGAGTCTTCGTTTGTTGAATTTGCTGCTAAAATAGGCGCAAGATTTGATATAGATACCTATGTGAATTAAACTATTCGGGCCTGTAACGCTTTTGCCTTTTGCGTTACAGCCCTACTGTATACATTACGACTCTGCGATTTTTAAAGCGAAAAAAAATATCATTATGCAATGGGGTTCTTACTTGGTTTAGGGTATGCTTAGAATTTCTATACAAAGAAGGAAGCAGTACAAAGCAAGCAGCTCTAGCTATATTGAGAGCAGCACAGGAAGCAGCAGCAAAAAAGGCAGAGGAAGAACTGAAGAAACAGACGACAAGTAAATTTGCGGATCTGAATGAAGGGTTGAGGAGAGCAACTGAAGCGGTTACTAAGCAAATTGAAAAGAAACGGGAAGTAGAAGCCATCTTATCTGGATATAAAGGTATCGATTTCAAGGATGTAACAGACAAGATAAGATCATTAGCGAACCGTGTCAGCGGCTGGTGTAATGAGGCGAAGGGTGAAGTCGAAACTGGACTGACGTGGGTTGGTGAAAAAGCCGGGGAAGTCGGAGATGCCGTAAAGAGAGTGACCCAGGATACGATCCAAAGCTTCATAGATCATCCAGTAGAAAATCTG
Organism: Erysipelotrichaceae bacterium; assembly: GCA_021769225.1. Taxonomy (GTDB): domain Bacteria; phylum Bacillota; class Clostridia; order TANB77; family CAG-508; genus JAETTH01. The sequence continues at coordinate 75 of JAETTH010000119.1, read as the reverse complement.
GTGATAATCGGCAGCGGAGCAACGTTACTCTACTTAACAGCAGCCTCGTTTGGAACACTGCCAGCGTTAGCTGCA
>JAETTH010000118.1 GCA_021769225.1 Erysipelotrichaceae bacterium | reverse complement strand
ATAATTTTTTCTGTCGTCGGTATTGTATTATTTTCTATTATTACAATCAACAGAGGTATAGAGTCTTTTGGTAAAGCAATATACTATTATTTTTGTGGGAATATGCCGTTTTGCAATGTGAAGATAGAAAAAATATTGCCTAATCATATAAATACATGGGGATTAACATCGTATAATGGCGTACTAAGGCCTTTCCTTCAGATGCTGGAAGGAATTGGGATATCGCCTGATCTTGTTTCAGTAGCAGAAACATATATAAATGTTGAACAAGCAGAAGTAATTAGCAATACGGGAAGTATTTATAATGCTTTTGTTGGACCATTTTACTTTTTCTATTGTGATTTGGGGGTGTTGGGAATCATCGTATACTCTTTTGTGTTTGGGGTGATTTGTGAGCAGTGTTATATGAAAATGAAGAAAATAGGTTCAGATTATTACATTGTGTTTTATTTGATTCTACTTGTAAGGGGAATCGTTCTTTCTTTCTATAATTTCATTGGAACTAATATTGCATATGGCGTTGCACTTATTTTATTATTGTTACTGAAAAACAATATTAATAAAACAGAATGTTTATTGACGAGAGGAGTAAACTAGTGGAAAATATTTTGATCACATGCCCAGGTAATATGTATACTGGCGGACCGACGTTAGCACATCAGTTATGTAATGTGTTGAATTTAAATGGAATTGATTCAAAAATGTATTATATAGGAAAGAGTGAAAAACCAGTGCATGATAACTATTTGAGCTTTTCAAATCCATATTTAACATTTGATGAAAAAACCGAAGCTAAAACTGTAGTTATTCTAGAAACTCAAACGTATCTGGTTGATAAAATAAAAGCTGATAAAAAATATATTTGGTGGATGATTGTTGATAATTTTTTTATGGGTCAAGCGTCTAATGTTGATAGGTTTTTAAAAAAGTTAAAAATCAAAGAGTTTGATTTATATAATGTTATGAAAAAAACAAGAAACAAAACAGCTGCTTTAGTTCAACGTAAAGATGTATATCATTTGGTTCAAAGTGAATATGCTAGACTGTTTTTGATTGATAATGGTGTGCCAGAGAATAAGATATATCATTTAGCTGATTATATTGAAGATCAAGTAGTAGAAGCGAGCGATGCAGCATTGAGAGAAGAAAAAAAATTTAGGGTTCTTTATAACCCCAAGAAGGGATTTAAATTCTCTAAAAAAATAATCGATAAAATGACAGATGTGGAATTTGTTCCTCTTATTGGATTGAATAAAGGACAGGTTATTGATTTGCTTAAAACATCAAGTGTTTATATTGACTTTGGTAATCATCCTGGAATGGATAGATTTCCTAGAGAGGCAGTTTTATGCGGTTGTTGTGTATTAACTGGAAAACGAGGGGCAGCAAAGAATAAAGTAGATGTTCCTATAAGTGATAAGTATAAGTTTGACGAGATAGATGAATCTCAAATATATAGAATAATCGAGATGATAAACTATATTGGAAATAATTATGAAATCGTCAAACATGATTATGATCAATATAGAGAAATAGTCAAATCTCAAAAAACACAATTCATTGAGGATGCTTTAACAATATTTGGATAGTTTCTATTGGACTAATAATAAGAGAGGGGGTGTAATTGACAGATGAATAGGAAATCCTTAGTTGAAAATTCTTTATTTAATGTTTTATATAAATGTTTAAATATAGTATTCCCATTACTAACAGCGGGATATGTTTCTCGAGTATTGTTACCATCTGGAGTTGGAAAGGTAGCATATGCACAGAATATTAACAGCAAACAAAATACTTACTAACTGCGATAGTATAATTCCGACAACAATAACGACTGCTGTAACCGAAGTAA
>JAETTH010000117.1 GCA_021769225.1 Erysipelotrichaceae bacterium | reverse complement strand
AATATCTTCAACCGTAATATGTTTAGGAAGAAGTTCGCTCATTCTGTCTTTGATTTGTTCTTTTTTCTCTTCATTTGAAAGGTCAGTGTCTAAAATTTCGCTTAATACTCTGAAGTTTACCATTTCATCGATATTTAAATCACTTACATCAAAAGGCAATTCGTATTTATTTATGTCAACAACACCGTTACCGATTATTTTAAAGCCTCTGTCTTCCGATACTTTAACTTCGACAGTATTGATTCCACAGTTTTGGATTTCCCATGCAGTTTTTTCATCAATTATTTCATCTTTACTTACTAAGATTTCTCCGGTTAAAGGATTTACTATATCTTTGAATGCATACTGGCCAGTAATTCTTGTAGCGAGAGCTAGTTTTTTGTTAAGTTTAAATCTACCAACCATCATAAGGTCGTATCTTCTTTGGTCGAAAAACATCGGAATGAATAAACCTTTAGCTGAATCAACGCTTTCAGGTTCGCCCGGTCTGAGTTTTTTATAAATTTCAATAAGACCTTCATCCACACTTGAAGAAGAATCTTTCTCAAATGTAGTCATAAGCCTTTTTTCTTCACCGAAGAAGTTTATTATTTCTTCATTTGTTCCAAGTCCCAATGCTCTGATTAAAACCGTAATCGGAACTTTTTTCGTCCTGTCTACTCTAGCGTACAGACAGTCACTTGCGTCCGTTTCATATTCCAGCCAAGCCCCTCTGTTAGGGATGATTTGTCCATTGTATAATTCTTTACCATACTTATCTCTTTCAACTGAGAAATATGCTCCGGGTGAACGAATAAGTTGGCTTACAATAACTCTTTCAGCACCATTGATGATGAATGTACCGGTTCTGGTCATTAAAGGAAAATCAGCCATGAATACATGCTGTTCTCTAACGTCTTTGATTTCACCATCTTCTTTTACTACAAGTCTAACTTTAACTTTCAAAGAAGCAGAATAATTCGTCTTTCTTTCTTTACACTCTTCAACATCGTATTTTGGAGTATCATCTAATATATAATCAACGAATTCAAGTATTAAATTCTCACTTGGGTCGCTGATAGGAAATACATCTAAAAACGCCTCTCTAAGACCTTCCTCTATAAACCATTTATATGAGTCTGTCTGAATAGAAATTAAATTCGGCATTTCCATTACATCTTTGATTTTAGAAAAACTCATTCTTTCTCTTCTACCAATTTTCTCTGGATGAATCACTGTACCACTCTCCTTAATTTAAACATGAAAAACACAGCAAAATCATCTTATTTTAAAATAAAAGATTCAAGCAATTTGCTGTTGTTTCCTCCGTCCTAAACTGCATAAAATCAATACAAATTTTAGGCTTGTTTTGTATTTTCAGTAATTTAATATTTTAGCAAAAGAACTATAATAAGTCAAGGGTAACAACTAAAAAATATTAAATATTTCCAATTTTTTTGCCCTTTTTATCGCCCTTTTACAATAAATCATCTTTTTTTTATTTTACCATAAATTTATGCATAATTTTATATTATTTTGTAAGTAGATAATATTTTAAATATGTAGTTGTTTTTTTAATATCTTTATTATGAAAATTTTTTCTTATATGTTATAATCTTTTTCAGGATAATAATGATTTTATATAAAAAAATTAGCAAAGAGGATAGAATTTTGGCAAAAGATAAAAAAATATTTGTATGCAGCGAATGCGGATACGAAAGCCCCAAATACTGGGGAAAATGCCCGGACTGCGGGAATTGGAACACGTTCAGCGAATTTTCCAAAAAAGAACTGGATCTGGTTAACTCTAAAAGCAGTGTATTCACTCCCAAAGTCACCAATTTAAAAGACGTAAACACAAAAGAAGACATGAGATTTACGAC
>JAETTH010000116.1 GCA_021769225.1 Erysipelotrichaceae bacterium | reverse complement strand
AAACCAATAAAATCTTTTTCTCAAACCCGCCCCGCCGCCGGCGTTTTTCTTCCCTGACAGCATGCAGCTTTTCAACGGTATATCCCCTGGCTTCACAAATTGCGTAGATAACCTCTCCAAAAACTCCGCCCTCCCCGGACGGTTTTTCTCTCCCTTAAAACAACAAAAAACCCTTGAAAATTCAAGGGTTTCCATCGAGCTGCCTAGCGGATTTGAACCGCCGACCTCCGCCTTACCAATCTCAAAATTTACTTTTTATAATACTTCTTAATTTTCAAGAATGCCCATTTTATAAGGCTTTTTGCCATTTCTGTTTATATATTTTTTCATGATTTACTTTGTTTTTTTATAACTTTGTTAGTCAAATGTTAGTCAAATCGTTTAAACTAATTTACAGATTATACTTATGCACTTCATTTTCCCTCTTAATTTCCGATTGAATTTCTCCATACAATTTCTCACATTTCTTATAGTCTAAATTTACAATTTTAACGTAGCTCCTTAAAATACTATTTACACTCAGAAAATTATCATGTTCATTTAATGGATTATTATATAGGAAATCTATATTGTAGACGCCTTTATCAACATCTTTTATCTGATAAGATCCCTTATTGTGTTCATAATCTTTTTTAAAAGCAAATATATTTACCTTCTTTTCCATAAATAAATTAATAAGCATTTCATTCTTACTTCGGCATATTAAAACCATATTATGTTTACGTATTACTACATTTATATGGTAACGACTTCCATGTAAAACTACATCTAGTATTTGTTCATCCGTCATCTCTAAATAAGTCTCATCAAAAATTATTATTCTAGCATCATATGCTAATAAAAAACTTCTTCTCCAATTAATATCTTCAGTTCTAACATCTAAATCACTTGAGTATACTTCGTTATTGTTAATAATCTTTTCCAAAAAAGGATATATTATATTTATTCTAAAACATTTAACATCTAAATCATAGCAAAAATCTAATACATTATAATACTCAGCAGGTTTATGATATAATATATCATATATTTCCCATTTTTCCGTCACATCTCTATTAATATAGACTGCTGCAAAATATTCCACAAAAGATTTATGTATCCACTTTATATGGATTCCAACTTCCTGTAAGTATGGTACCGCACACTGCATGTCTTCTAATACATATGCCTTATTTGTTGTAAGCCATCGCATCTCATTTAATATATTACCAATAATTTGCATAATTTCATTTTTGTCATACTCGATTTTTTTCTCCTCTAAACAACGAAATCCTAAATATCTTAAAACAGCATTAAAATCGGCAGTATCTAATCCTGACCTTTTTTTATGTACATAGGTGGGGTCTTTCGTTCTATCATGTTTTTCATATAATGCATAATATACTTGATTATAAAATTCCGATTTTTTGTATGGAATCTCATAGTTTCCACATTCAAATGTCTTATACAATATTGAAATTAATAAAGGATTACCCAAAAGTTCCTTTACATTATCCAGGTTTTCATCTTTTTTCAACTTATCTATCACTAAATTTGAAATTTCACCATAGTCATCCAATTGTCGTAATAACGCAATAGCTTCACCAAAGCTAAGCGGTTTAATCCCAAATCTTTGAAATTCATTAAAAGAATATAATCCATCTTCTTCTCTTGAAGAAATAATATAATAGTTTTTGTCAGTTTTATTAACAAGCTCTTTGATTCTACTTGAAACTGCTTTTTTATATTCATCTTCAATTTCATCAAATCCATCAAAAAATATAAGAAAGCCTCCTTTTTTTAAAACCTTTTTTAAATCAGAAGATAAAATTTCACTTTGTAGTGGTTCAATCTGTTTTTTTATATATTCTATTATATCTTCTCCTCCGAGATTTCTTAA
>JAETTH010000115.1 GCA_021769225.1 Erysipelotrichaceae bacterium | reverse complement strand
ACTGACACCTTCTGGATGTTTCCAAATAAATTTCATAAATTCAAACTCTGTAGCAGAAAGTTTTTTCTTTCCACCCAGATAATTTAAAGGTGCTTCAGCAGGTCTTGCCATAAATACCCCTCCTTTCTGTATATTTGTTAATATAATTATATTTATATAATACCATATATTTGTGTTTTTGTTAATACATAATCTGTTCATAATATTAAAAATCTTTGGACTGCATATTAATCCATTAATCTTATCTCTTTTGTGATTCCATACTTTTATAGTAATATGAAGACGAAAAAGGGGAGAAGCCTTTAGATAAGGAATCTCGATGTTTCAGCGGCAAAAGCTAATGTACTAATCATATATCAAACGTCTGCAAAACTGTTTTTATACTTTTACAAATGTCTTATTCCTCAAAAAAATTATTCCGTAAAAGTATACTTTTACGGAATAATTTTTTGGTGGATAGTGCTTCTTCTATAACCTATTTAATCATCCACACTGCCAGACCCATGCAGAAATTCATTCCTAGGGAAATTTTCAGTAGCCAATTTAATATACATTGAATTACCAGGAATAGTAAAGTTTGCCCCACCCTTCACATCATCTGCATATCCCCGGAAACTCCCTACAGCATTTCCGTCAGACATTACAGTCAGAATATAACTATAATTATCATTGGTGCCTGTAGACTGGCTCTTAGAATAATAAACGTCAGACTGGGAATCTACCCATACAGTACTATGAACATTCCAGTAAGCGCTTGGGGTAGTGCCACTTGTCTGGATATTGTAGTAGAAACTGCCTGTAGAGCTAATCCCCTCTATTATACCTGTATTGGGATATATTCTTGCTAAATCGGGTTCGGATTCAGAACTATTTGCTATTGTCCTGGCCATTATTCTATCCTGTTTTACCCCTTCTACCGCTTCTGCTTCACTATGGTAAATAGAACCATTTATCAGTTCACCATTTTCATAGTTACCATCCAAAAGATAATCATCCTCGGATAACGTCTCTGCATTTCCCCGTGTTTCAACCTCGTACTGAACGGCTGGAAGGCTATCCAACAGTGATACTTCCTCTGCCATTGAGCTAAAAGATAATGCTGAGGTTGTCGATAATACCAAAATTAATGCTAGAATTTTTTTTGATTTCATAATATTCCCCTTTCTTAATATGGTTCAAAATGACTTAACGTTAAGATTAACTCTATTATTCTACCAAAAAGGATATAATCAATATATACTTTTATATTTCCAATCAATTCTATATTTATTTTCTACAGATTATCCAATACTTATTTTCCCGCCAATTTTATTTGACCATTGGCAGCACCTCCTTTACTTTAACGCTAAAGTGTGTTTCATTGACCCTGTCCAAAAATGTGATGACACATATTATACTTTATGTAGAAATCATATAAAAAAATTCTTTCTTTTCACTTGAATGTGTAATATCGCAGGCGGAAGAAACAACATTTTATATTTTCAACTACTCTTCTGATTTAACCGTGGTATATTCGTGGTAAAATGAGTGTTTTTCTATACCTCAGAATATTTGAAAGTATAGTATTTATTCGGATAATCGGAAATCAGACATAAAATTTAATTGGAAAAAATACACATTCTATGCAACGGTATACTGTTATTATAAATATTTCTTTCCCTTTTCATCCAATGGTTATAAACCATAAAAATGACCAAACAGATTGATTCAACTCCACCACTCCTCATTAGGAACTGTATCATTCCAAAAACCTTCTACATACCAACTATTTGTCAAGTCTTTTTTTAAGTATATATATTTTTCATTTATACCTTGAAGCAAACCGCTATTTGGTGATGAATCAGAGGATATGATATATACTTTAAAACAGGCTTTATCATTCG
>JAETTH010000017.1 GCA_021769225.1 Erysipelotrichaceae bacterium | reverse complement strand
ATATTTCAACATTAATCTTCAAAAATGCATTTTTTGAGGCACATTTGTTGTGCCTTTTATTTTTTATCTTCATATTTTTGTTTTTGAGAAATTTCCTATAACATAAAAAAGAGTAAATCTTCCTTTAAGAATTTACTCTTAATACTCTTCTATTTTATCAGATCCTCTAATGTTTTACTATCTACATATTCATTAATTACATTATCTAGTCCTTGCCAAAATCCAAAAGTTTTACAATTTTCCTTTCTACTGCAATTTTCTACCCTTATACAGGCAATTGGTGACAAATCTCCTTCTGTTACTCTCAATATATCTCCTATCATATACTCTTTTGGTCTTCTTGTCAACTTATATCCACCATTATTTCCTCGTGCAGTTTCTAGATATCCAGCTTTATTTAATATTGCCACAATTTGTTCTAAGTACTTCATTGAAATATCTTGTCTATTTGCAATATCTTTCAAAGAAATATAGCTATTGTTGCTATTCATTGCTAAATCAATCATAACTCTTAATGCATATCTTCCTTTCGTTGAAATTTTCATTTCATCGCCTCCTGAGATCATTATACTACTAAGTTAGTAGGATTTGCAAGTACACTTTTTACAAGACTATATTCCATTTTGTTGGATATACATATTCTATTTTTTCATTTTTAGGTACATACTTTTTCTTTATTTTTGATCGATTCGATTTTAATTCAGGTATTGCTTGTCTACAATATTTATCTAATTCACAAAAAATATTTTGACAATCAATATATTGAAGTGGCCTGTTTCCAATCCTTTTAAAGTTTAAACCAAGCCTTGCAAATTCTTCATCCTGATGCTTACACATATATTGAATAATTTCTTCTTTTGTTAATTCACCTATATCTACAAAACATTTTCTGATTCCTCTTTCAGAGCCTGGTCCAGCTACTGTAAATTCCATTTCACTAAAATTTACTACATCACTGTAATTTAGATCAGTTACTAGCTGATATGCCATAAAGTTTCCAATTAGCGGATATGATTTAATAATTTCAAATGCTTCTTGCATGGTTTTAGTATTTTCTATTTTCTCTTGTATTTTATCTATAACAAACATCTTATACAATAAAGCTAAATGATTCTCATGTTTTTTCTCATAACCAAAGGCCTTATTCGCACAGCTAATATATGCATCATTATATATTTTTACTCCTTTTTGAGTTGCCTCTTGTAATATACTTGCATATTCTTTCATGTTAAAATTACTTAGCGTAATATCTCCTATATAATTTTCTAAAAGTTCCCAGGTTGATTCTTTATTGAATAATTTAAAAAGAATAATTCTAAACATTATATCATCTTTAGCATATTTTTTCCCGTTATATATAACCTTTTTCAATAGATATTGGCTTACTCTATCATTTACTCTATATGCATTACAGAATTTGTATTCTTGTAATATTTTGTCCTCTGTCCATGGAGGCTGTTCTCCATTTAGTTTTTTCCAAAAGATGTTTTGTCTTTCGCAAGCAAATTTCCAATATAGATCATATACTTCTTGTCTTTTTATTAACTCTTTTACCACGTTTTCCTCTTTTCTGATATTCAAAAAGGATAAGTAACCTTATCCTTTTTTTATCATTTTATTTCTTTTTAAAAATGTTTTCCTGATCTACCTCTTGGTGGAAAATCGTCATCTCCATCATCTTTATATTTTTCTCTTCTTGGTTTTATTTCCTCTTCTTCTCCGCTTATTCCAGTAAAATCTACCATCCCAGACTTATTAGCTTTTTTGTAGCGAATCTGTGTAATGATAAATGCAATACCTGCTGCAAGAGCGACTACCGCTACAACACTAATTACGATAATAAAGACAAAGTTAACTCCTTTACGTTCTACAGTAGTAGTTCCTGCTACTATAGCATTGATATCTTCTGTAGGTTGTTTTTCCTGTTTTGTTAATACAATTTGATAAGTTTTAGATTCATCACCATCTTTTACAGTAATAACGATGGTATTTTCTCCCTCAACTAGATTTTCGTTTCCAGTGATTTCAATTTTAGCACCTTCGCGATTTGCTGATGCTTTTACATCTGCATTTTTTATAGATAAATCTTCTAATAAAGCTGTATATTCTGTTACATCACTACTAAAAGTAGGAGAAATTGCAATTCCATCGATTTCTAATCCCGTTAGTTTTAATGGTTCTTTTTGCTCTGTTGGTTTTTCTTCATTTGGTTTTTCTTCGCTTGGTTTTTCTTCTGCTTTTTGTCTTGTTACCATAATCGTATATGTTTTTCCACTTACTTTATCAGTAACTTGAACTTCATTTTCACCTTCTTTTAGATATACCCATTTACTACCTGTATCACCATTTGTTTTATTAATGATACTAATCTCAGCTCCAGATGGACTTGCTGAAACATTAACTCTATCGCTGTCTCCTACATTAACAGAATATCCAGATGTTTTAGATGCTGAAAATCCTTTAAAGTCTACTGGAGATGTATATAGCATTGTTACTGTTGGTTTAGTGGTAGTTCCACTGTTTCCTGAACCATTATTTCCTGAGTTTCCACTGTTACCAGAATTTCCACTATTTCCTGAATTTCCTCCATCAGATGGTGGTGCTACTTCTTTTTTCTTTACAGTGATTGTCCCTTTTATTGTTTCATCTGAAATTTCTGTTTCATCTGGTTTTGCCATTGCTGAAATTTTAAAGGTAACTATATATTGTTTTGCTATTCCTATTGGAGCTTTAAAAGTAAATTTTGCTAAGCTAGTAATTTCATTTGTAGAAGTATTGGTTATTAGTTTTCCGCCTTCCCCTATTCCTCCTGAACTTGTTACAAATTCAAGTCCTCCTGCATCTACTAGTTCTACAGTATAACTTCCAAGTCCTACACTAGAATTTATAGAAACAGTTGCATTTTCTCCTTCATAAATAGTACTTCCACTTGCTGACGTTGTAGTTGCCTGTGATACTATTGTATTACATACAATTAGCAATACTGTCATTAATAAAATTATACATACTTTTAGACTTATTTTTTTCATTTTTTCCTCCTATAAACTTATTTTTGATTTTCCGACAATAAAATTTAGTATTCTTAATGAATCTCTTGCATCAAATTTTCCATCACAGTTGGTATCAATTGCTTCCAAATATGATTCCTTTACTTCTGTTAAACCTGCTACATATCGAAGAATTCGTAGGGAATCTCTTGCATCCACAGTTCCATCTCCATTTACATCTCCAAGTTTTACACACTGATAAGTTGAATTTCCTTTTATAATTGAAAATCCTGTTTTTATTAAAGCGCTTTTATCACATAAGTTTCCATTTAAATCTTTTACTTTAATGTCAGAATATTTTTCAAAAATATCTTTCATTCCAATTTGGGGTTCAATTAAAAATATTTTTTTTGTTTCGTTTATTTCTATTCCCGTGTTATTTTTCTTTTTTAATCCATATTGTTCAACAATAGCATCTGCATCTGCTTTTGCCAATTTTCTGATATCCTCTTCTGAGTCTATAAAATCTTCATCACCTTTTATGTAGCAATGTTCTATTAAAATTCCTGGTACCCCTTCTCCATTTTTCACATCTGCTGATTTAGAAGCATCTACCTCTACTTTTTCTCCGTTCTCTAGTACATATGTCTTGCCATCGTCAATCATTGTTCCTCTCATAGCATAACGAATTGGTCCATCATAATCAGCTCTACATCCAGGATAGTATTCATCTGTAGCATCCCCACAAGTTCTATAACGAACCCCTCTATTTTGCAAACCTAGATCGGATAATTTTTTTAATACTTTATTTCCTAGTTCTGTCATTTCTTTTTTGTATTTTGGAAGTGCATCACAATTTGTTGCATATATTTCTGCTCCTTTTACAGAATTTGATGTACTAGAATTGAAATGTAAACTTATTATTACATCTGCATTAATTTTTCTAGCATATACTCCTCTGTCAAAAATTTCTAGTTCTTGATCACTAGGTAGTCCATTATGTGTTAATCCTACTTCTACATTTTCGTATTCTGATAAATATTGTTTTATGAAATTAGCTACTTTTAAAGTTAAATCTTTTTCCATAATTGACCCATTTACTGCCCCTGGCTGTCCTCCGCCATGTCCTGGATCTAATGCAATAATTAATTTGTTATCTGTTGCATAACTTTTATTAGTATCTATTAGTCCCCAATAGCTAAAAATGATAATTAATACTATTGCTATACCTATAATTTTATTACTCTTTTTCATTCTTCTTTTCCTTTCTTTTTTTTACTATATAAATAACAATACTTACTATTATTGTAGTAAGGATAAGAAGAGCTATATTTATTACTTTTATATTATTTTGCTCCAGCATTACTATATTATCTTCTGTAGTAAGATTCTGCTCTTCTTCATTTATTTTTTTTGAAGCAATAATATTATATTCTTTTTGTGTAATTCCATCTTCTGCTGTTACTATGATTTTAATTAAATTGTCCTTTCTAGTAAAATCTTCATTACCAGTAACACTAACTTTGGCATTTGCATTTTCAGGAACTGCTTTTACTTTTACACTGGTTCTATTTTTGTCTATTACTACTACATATTCTGTTTTCGAATTAGTAAAGTTGGGTATTAGTTTTAGCCCTTCCACATCTATAGATTTTAAATTTGTATTAGCTTTTTCTATATTTCCTCTTGTTATATTCAATGTGTATGTTCTTGTTGTTTCCCCATCTTCTGCTGTTACTAGTATAATAACTTTATTACTTCCTAATTTTAAATCTATATCTCCGATTATTTCAACTTTTGATGTTTCTTCTAATGGTATTGCTTCAATCTCCATTTTCTGAACATCTTCGCTTACCACCACGCTATATGTTGTTGTTAAATAATCAAATTGTGGATTTAATTCTCCATTACTTAGTCTAATTTCTTTTAATGCAGGATTATTATTAGGTATAGCAAAAACATCTCCCGAAAAAAGTAATAACATTAAAATTATGAATAAATTAAGAATTAAAAATCTTTTCATATGTATTCTCCCTTATACTTTTATTGTAGATACTCCCACAATATAATTTAATATTCTTAAAGAATCTCTTGCATCTTGCTTTCCGTCTTTATTAGTATCGATTGCTTTTTTAAATTCATTTTCTATTTTTACTTCTCCTGCTATATATCTAAGAATTCTTAAAGAGTCTCTTGCATCAACAAGTCCATCTCCATTGGCATCTCCTAATTTAATTAGTACATAGTCTGTAGATTTTTCATCCTTGGTAATTCTTACTTTGTATCCTGTTGCTAATTTTGATGTGTCTGTTAAAAGCTTGCCTGTATTATCAAGTAGAGAAATAGTTCCTCTGTCTTTTAGTTGTTCTTGCATTTTTTCAAATGTTATATCTGGTTCAATTTTTATTTTTTTATCTTCGTTTTCATATATCTTAATACCATCTAATATAATTCCATTTTCTTCTGGTATTGTATCTCTTGGTATCGGTGATGCTTCTTGTGGCATGTTTTCATATACTGGTATTATAAAATTAATTGTTAAGTTTTTCGTTTGTTCTGGAGCGCTATATAGTCTATTATACATTGTTGCACTTTCACTAGTTGGTGCCATAATATTACTCATGTATTGGTGCCAGTAAAGACTTCCATTTGTATTATATACAGCAAATTTTTGTAAATATAGTGTGTCTTGCCCTACTCCAATATAGGAATCTTTTAAGAAACTTGCTCCTCCCATGATTGATTTTTCTGGGTTGGTCCAACCTTCTTGTTGTGCTCTTTTTAATGCTCTTGCAGCTCTATCGCTTCCACTTGCATCAATATTAAAGTAATTATAGTAGCCTACGTATCCAGGGTAATTTCCTGAACCTGTTGAACTAGTTGACTTACAATTAATTAAATCTCCTGTTCCTTGTTCTTGTCTAATTCTTGCAGCTAAGTGATATGGACTTACTCCTGTTGCCTCCGCAGCTGCCATAATAACCTCTCCATAGGTTGTCCATAAGAATTGTTCATTTCCTTCTGTATCTGTATAATAGATACGATAATCTGAATCCATGAAAGTACCTTTTACAACTTTTCTTACACCTTCTAGAGTTTGTGTTTTTGGCTCATAGTATAAAGTTTCAAATTGAAAAATATTAGCATCATCTGTCAAAAAATTTCTTGGATCCATATAGTAAGCAACTGTTTTGGCAGATGCACATCTCCAGTTATCTTCCACTGTTCCTTCATGTTCCTGGCAAATCCACTCTCCCGTTTTACTGCTCGGAACTACATTTCTAGATTTTACAGTTTCATTTTCAATTACATCTGCCCAATCTAATCCTGTGTATAAAATAGTAAAATTCCAATTGGGATGATCTTTTTGTAATTGTAATAGTTTTTCTTTAAATCCTGGATATTTACTTTCATCTAAATCTTCTACTTTTCCCCTTGAAGCTTCTACAGCATAACTCTTATTGGGAATTAGACTTAAGATAAGATATGTTAATAAAATAATAAATAAAACTATACATATCATTTTTCTCATAATTTTATTATGATTTGATAAAACTCTACTTTTTACCAAAATATTTGCCTCCTCTTTTGTGTTTTTTAATCCCCTATTTTGATAAATAAAGTATATCATTGTTGTAAAATAGAAGTCAATGTAATTTAGAAAAAAATATGATCTTTTTCATTAGAAAGAGAGGACGAATCTCGTCCTCTCTTTCTTTGCTAGCTATGTAAGTGATCTATGCTAACCCACACCCTCTAAAGATATGCTTGCGACCCACATAGCTCCAGCAAATATATAAACTCACCATTGGGTGAGATTTTATAATTGTAACATACCTTTCCATATTTTTCAAGATATTTTCATTGCTATTTTATTAGCCACTGTATAAATTACTGTTTTTACATTTGGCTTCATTTCTTGCCAATAGGCAAAATATTCTTTAATCCTATTTTTATCACATTTACAATACATATTTTCAGTTGCTCTTATAATATCGCATTTTATATTATTACTACTTTGATTATATTTTATTGCAATTTTAGGATAGATGTCTTTTTTTAGATTATCAATATCACTTTCTAAATTAGTAGTCACATAGAAAATTGCATCTATTAAATAAGTGGTACCTTTATGCGAAATATTATAACCAATGTATAATAATTCTTCTAGTATTTTTGTTTTAATTAATTTTTCTTTATCAATTTGCTTTTTCTCATTTATTAAATTATTGATTTCTTTCATAATTTTAGAGAATTCACAGCCTTTGCTTATCACATTATATACCATACTATTGTTTCTTAGTTTGGTCATAAGAGAAATATCTCCTGAAATAGCAATACAAGAATTTTTGTATTTTGATTTTCTAGACTCTTCTATTCTCTCTAATACTTCTATTCCATTATATCCTGGAATATTTAAATCTAATAGGAAAATATCAATATCATCTCTATGATTTAAAATTTCCACTGCTTCTTTTCCATTAATTGCAATATAACAAACCTTAATTTCATGATTAGTCTCGTTCATATGATTCATTAGTTTTCTTGCAAATAAAAGATTATCATCGATTATTAGTACTTTTATCATATATGTTTCACTCCTATCTTTGTTTATTCCGTTTGCGATTATCTTTTATCGATTTCTATTATTTTTTCATATTCTTTTGTATCTTTTTGTATCTTTTTTGTCAAAAAAAATCAATTTATGTTATATATATTTATATACTTAATATTCTATCAATACTCTAAAATCATGATATAAAGTTATATTGTGATTTTTAAGTATAGAAGATTAGGAAGCTATCTTTTATCAATCACTTCACAAATTTAGGGAGGTCAAAATTATGAAAAACATCCAAGCACACACCCTTAAACGGAGTCTTTGTCTGTTCCTATCAGTTCTGCTAGTGCTGCTCTTAATCCCTGTGACAGCATTTGCAGAATCTACAGGAATTCAACCTCGAGTAACGTCTCCCATGACTGGCTATTCGACAGCCAGCCAAACTGTATATTGTGGGCCATCAACAACTATTTATGCTTCCACTGGTAGCATAGGTAATGGCGAAAAGGTCTATGTTCTTGGAACAGAACGTGGGTACTACCACATTTTATACAGTGTTTCTGGTGGCCAGAAAATGGGATATGTACCTCAAAGCATGATTCGCAATGTAACTGGTGGTACTCCTGAAGAAGATGATTTCAATGGTGGATATGCCATGATGGAAGGCAATTACACCGTATGGAGTTGCAATGATCCATCTACTGCCGTTAGTATCGGTAGTGTTAATACTTTTGAAGGAGCTACTATTCTGGCTGATTTTGTGCGCAATGGCACCCGAATTACCTTTATTGAATATAGTTCACCCTCTGGTACTAAAAGAGGTTTCTTGTTCAATGCACAGTTTTCTATGCCCTTGCCCACTTGTGTAGCTAGAGTAGTATCTTCTTCTACTCTCTATTATGGTTGCAGGCCTGGTAAAACTTATGCGGTATCTGGTTCTGTTTCTACTGGAGAATATGTTTGTGTTCTTTCTATAAACAGTTCTGGTTGGGCTTATGTAGAATACAATTCCACAGCAGGAAGAAAACGTGGATACATGTCCTCTTCTTCCCTGTCTTACTATCATAAGCCAAGTAATATCAACACCTCTTATGGTAGAGATTATTCTTTGGAAGTAGGACAAGGAGTCACTCAAACTGTTTATTCTGCTCCTAGTCCAGACGCTGCGCCTATTGGAACAGTCTATTCCGGTGATATGATATTCTATTATGGTCCTGGCCCTGAATCGAATGGCTTTAACTATATTGAATACTACATCAGTGGAACATCAACATTAAAATCTGGCTACACGCTTATCAATGATTAAATAATCTAGCTTCCTAATCTTTATAGAGCAGTATATTAATATATACTGCTCTTTCTTTTTTATTTTACAATACATATTGAAACACTTTGATTAAATCTATCTTTTAAGTAGTATATTTTTCCTAAAGCTTTATCATGTATTGTTTGCATTTCTATACAAATACAATCCTGACTTTCTTCCTTATCTCCTATTATCTGTTTTTGATAAACATAGTATTTACCAGATTTATATTGTATGTCTGTAATAAGTGTTATTTTATCTAGCATTTCATATGAGTTAACAATTCGAATAAAGTCTTCTTTTCCTTCTTTAGTATCTTTTATAAATTCATCAATTTGTTCTTTATCTTCCGAAATAACTTCATTATTCTTTAACACAAAACATCCATCTTGAATTGCATTTTCTAATGTATAGTCTTTCGGAAGTTCTTTAATATTTATATAATTTGGCGAGGTTGGTACGAATTCTTTTCGATATACTTCTAATTTTTCTCTTTCCATTTGTCTTGAAATAATAGTAGAAATGACGGTATTTTCTTCATCATATTGTTCTTCTTCAGAATAATAGTCTAATTCAATATATAAGGTTGTTTCATCTGCATTAATACTAGAAATCTTCAATTTTTCCATAGCAGCACTTTGAAGGGTAATAATTACCATAAAAGAATCTTCAAAATCTTCTTGTGTCATTTGGGGTATTTGAAATTTTTCTTGATAGGATTGATATATTTGATAATCATCTATTTTTATATAATGTATATTATTCCCATGACTCATATTGTTATCTTTATAAATATTATATTCTTTATTTTTTTCATAATCAAATTTACTTGCTTGTTGAGTAAAGTATTCATAAATTGTTATTCCTGCATAAGTAATTCCTAGTGTGCTAATGATACAAATTACAAAAATGGCAACCATTTTTAAGATTGGTAGAGTTCTTGTGCTTTTCTTTAGAATAGGAACTGCAAAAAATTCTTTTTTGTGGTTTTGATAATAGTTATATTTTTCATATACCTCTTGTCGAAATAGTTCTTTATTCTGCATAGATTTCTACCTCCTTCTTTACAATCTGAGTAAGTTTCTTCCTAGCTCGATGAATTAGTACTCTTACTTGTGATAAAGATATTTCCATAATGTCTGCAATTTCTTTATATGACAGCTCTTCCATATCTGCCAAATAAATCGCAGTTTGATAATGTAATGGTAATGTGTCAATTGCTTTTTTAAGATTTTGAGATTTTTCTTTTGAGAAAACTTGATCTTCTAACTCTTTGTCATCTGTATAGATGATTGTTTCATTTAAAGGGATGATTCTTTTTTCTCTTTTTAGGTAGTTTAATGCTCTTGATTTTCCTATCATATATAGGTAGGTTTTTAAGGAATACTTAAAATCATATTGTTTTGGATTCATGAGTATGTAAACAAATACATCTTGTGCTAAGTCTTCTGCAATATCTACTGCTCCGACATATCTTTGGATAAAATAGATTAATTTTGCTTGATACTTTTCCATTAATCTATCAAATGCCTCTTGATTTCCATTTAAGAATTCCTGATACATTTCCTTATCTTCTTCCATTTTTTCTCCTTTCATCCTTTATACAATCTTCTTTTAGAAAAATTACACTTTTTTGATTTATTTTTTCTGTTTTTTTATTTGGAATTTTGTTTTTATTTTCTTTCTCTTCTTTACTATACAGAAAAAATGAGTCAAAAACAAGTTTTATCTTGTCTTTGACTCATTTATTTTTTCCACTTTTTTATTTTAATAGTTTTGTTATATTTTCTTTTGGCTGAACACCAACTGTCATACCTGCTGTTTTTCCTTGTTTAAATACAAGAAATGTTGGAATGCTCATTACCCCAAATCTTGTTGCTAAATCTGTTTGTTCGTCAATGTTTATTTTCCCAACTTTTACTGTCTCTCCTAGTTCTTGAGCAATTTCTTCTACAACAGGTCCCATCATTTTACATGGTCCACACCAAGTGGCCCAGAAATCAATTAATACTGGTACTTCTGATTTTAAAACTTCTTGTTCAAAATTTTCAGTGGTAATTGTTAATACTGACATTATTTTCTCCTCCTTAATTTTATATTTATATATTTTTTAATTCTTCTATATAACTATTTAATTTATCTTTGGTTATTAATCCTTTGTTTACTCGGTAGATATATCCGTCTTTATCAATAAAAATAGTTAGTGGTAGTGAAAATGCTTCGTATTTATATACTGCATCTAATATCATATCATAATAAACAGGGAAAGAAAAGCCATTTTCTTCTATATATGTTTTTGCAGTTTCTAATGTTTCTTGCTGGTTATCCGTAAAGTTAATCATCATAAATTCGATATTATCTTTTTCATTTACATAGGCTTCTTCAAAGTCTGGCATTTCTTTTTTACAATACTCACACCATGTAGCCCAGAAGTTAATGATAATTGGCTTTTTCCCTCTAACATCAGAAAGTTTTACTTTGCTTCCGTCTTCTTTAAAAACAACAAATTCTGTAGCTTTTACTTTTTCTTGTTCATCCATATTTTCTGCTATGCTATTTGTATTTTGGTTATTTTCATTTTTCTTATTATATTCTCCTGCCAGAAAATTATACAAGATTGCTACTATAAAAATGATAATAATAAAGGCAACAATCATTATAATTGTTTTTTTCTTTTCACTTAGCTTCTTTTTTTCTTCCATTTTCTTTTCTCCTTTTAATTAAATATTGTTAAAAATCTTCCTAGAAGTCCAGTCATCATTAGAATTCCAATTAAGATTAAAAAACTTCCTGAAATGATATTAATGATTTTATAATTTTTCTTAATTATATCAAACGTTACTTTTAGCTTATTAATTAGCATTGCACTTAATATGAACGGAATTCCAAGTCCTAAAGAGAATAACAGTAACATCATGATTCCTTTTCCAATTTCTGCACCACTTGCTACAGCCATTAAGGCTGTTCCTAGAAATGCTCCAACACAAGGTGTCCATCCTACTGAAAAGATGATACCAAATAGCATGGAAGTAAAAAAATTCATATCATGTACTTTACTATTAAATTTTTTGGTTTTATTTAAAATTGGTATTTTAATTACTTGCATAAAATTAAGTCCAAATAGAATAATGATGATACCAAAAATGATATTGATGATCTTAGAATATTGATGAATAAATTTCCCAAATGTGCTAGCAAAAACACCAAGTAATATAAAAATTAAAGTAAAACCTAGTACAAATCCAATGCTATTGATTAGTGTTTTGGATTTTTTTTCATATGCTTTTTGTCCCGAAAAATATGAAATATAGATCGGAAGCATTGGCAGTAAGCATGGTGAAATAAAACAGATAAATCCTTCTAAAAATGAAATAATATATTCCATCTTTTTTTCCTTTCTTTGTCATTATTTTATATTTTTATGTTATTTAGTTTTTTTAATATATTGAATGATATCAAGTCCTGCTTTCATTCCTTCATAGGTTGCTTTTGAAATTTGAAGAATTCCTCCTGTACAATCTCCTGCTGCATATAGTCCAGGGACATTGGTTTGTTGTTTTTCGTTTACTACGATATTTTTCCCATTAATCATTGCTCCAATTTTTCTTGCAAGAGCAGTGCTAGATGCCACTCCTACTGCTATAAATAATCCATCAATGTTAAGATTTGATTCATCTTCAAAATCAATTTGTTGAATTTTAGATTCATCTCCTCTTACTTCTCTTATTTTTTTCTCTACAATTGGAATTTCAGAAGAACGATTTTCAATTGGCTTTTCACCATTTGTAATCATGGTAACAGAAGCAGCAACTGGGAGTAAGGTGTTAATTTCATTTATGGCATAATTACCACTACCTAGAACTGCTACCTTTTTATTACGATAGAAAAAGGCATCACAAATAGCACAATAACTAACACCTTTTCCTTCATATTCTTTCATTCCCTTAATATTAGGAATTTGTCTATCAGCACCAGTTGCTAAAAGTGCTGTTTTAGCTTCAAAACTAGAGTTTACTGTCTTGATTTGAAATCCATTATCTATTATCTCAATTAACACTACTTCATCTTCTACAATTGTAATACCTAACCTTTTAGCTTGTTTTCTTCCGTTTTCTAGTAGTTCATTTCCGCTAATTGGATTTTCAAATCCATAATAGTTTTCAACTTTATTTGTTTTTCCTAATGCTCCATCATCTTTCCCTATCACTACAACATTAAGCCCTGCACGTTTCATATAAATCGCTGCTGTAATACCAGCTGGTCCGCTTCCAATTATAACAGAGTCGTACATTTTTTGTCCTCCTTATTTAAATTTTTTGCGATATCCACATCTTTGGCATAAAGGTTCTTCTAATATATTATTTTCAAATCCGTTTTTTATTCTTTTTACTTGATCAGATTCTAGGATTGAAGAAAGAGAATCCTTTAATATGTTTCCTAACACAATATCACCATCTTGATCTAAACAACATGGCACTACACTGCCATCTACTAGAATTGCAATTTGATTTCTTAACCCTTGACATTTTCCTTTTTTACTAATTATCTCTCTTTTTATAGTTGGCCACTCAAACATTTCATCTTGATTTAGAAATACATTTTCATCTAGTTTGATATATTCTTCCTGTTTTGCTCTTTCTAGTAAATTGGTAATTTGATATTCTTTTTCTAAGATATCTAATATATTTTTGTTATGCTCATTTTCTTTTATGCTTTCTAAATTCCATAAACGATAGGAAATAATAATTGGGGTTTCTTGAGTGATTTTTCTGACTGATTGAATTACTTGTTTTACATATTCTTTCTCTTTTAGTTTATTATCTCCATTTTGCTTTATACTATGAATTGATAAATTAATTTGCCTAATTGCTCTTGACGTTATGATTGTTTGGAGCTGTTTTGATAATAAAGTGGCATTTGTTGTAATATTTACTTTTAACTTATACTTTTCACATATTTGTAATAGCTCTTTTAAGTTTGGATGCATAAATGGTTCACCTTTTACATGAAGTGTAATTAAATCTGTATATCCTTGTATTTTCTTTACAATCTCTTCAAAATCTTCTACTTTCATAAAAGCCTTTTCTCTTTTTGTAGGAATACAAAAACTACAGCTCATGTTACAAATATTGGTTATTTCAATATATATTTTTTTAAATTTTCTAATTTTTTTCACCTTTCCTTAATCTATTTTCCAAATACATCATAGAAATTTTTAAATGTATAGCCTTTTTCTCTTAGATAGCTAATAATCTCTGGAAGTGCTTCATAAGTTGCTTTCTTATCAGCTGCATCATGCATTAAAATTACGACCGTATGCTTATCTTCTACTGTTTGTTTTAGCTTTTCGATCTCTTCTTCTTTTGTCTTAGCTCCTGCTGCATCATATGTTAGTGCATTCCAGTCAATATTGGCTACACCCATTTGTTTTAGTTTTTCTGCCGCTTGTTTTTTGATTTCTGCATAATATCCACCTTGTAATCCACCCGGGAAACGAAATAGTCTTGAATTATATTCTTCTCCTAATACCTCTTTAATCGCTGTTTCTGTTCCTGTATATTCTTCTATTGTTGCATCTACACTACTATAGATATTAGAATAAGTATGAGAGAAGCTATGATTTGCAATATAGTGTCCTTCTTCATAAGCTCTTTTTACTAATCCTTGATTGGTTACTACTCTTCCTCCTAATACAAAAAAAGTTGCTTTTACATTTTCTTGTTTTAAAATATCTAAAATTTTAGGTGTTACGGCTTTGGTTGGTCCATCATCAAATGTTAAATAGGCTGTCTTTTCTCCTTCTTCTGTTTTATATAAATTTTCTACTTTTTCAATTTGCTCTTGTGATAGTGGTTTCATAGCTGTTTGATTGTTCTTTTCCTCTTTGGGTGGTTCAGAATTCTCTACTATATTTTGTTGTTCATTTTTTTCTTTCTTTTCCTCTTTAGTCTCATTTTGGACTATATTGGAAATATTTTCTTCTCCTTTATTGTTTCTTTGTTGTTCCCTTATTTTTCCTAGTGAAAATATCGCTGTTTTGATTCCAAAGAAAATAGCTATAGCTATAAAAAAAATAAGTATTATAATTTTAATCCATTTATATTTCTTTTTTACTGTATATTCTTCAAATTGAAACTCGCTCATTTTTTCTCCTAAAATATTTTCTATTTCGACATCATTATATACTATTATTCACATAAAAGGAAGAAAAAAAACTATTTTTAAAAAATTCTTTTAAAAATAGTTTTCTATGATTTCTTTTTCTAAAAAGCTCTTCTAGAATACTTTTTACTCTTTATTTTCTCATTTTTTTCTAGTTTTCATCTTTTGTTGTATTAATTTTAAATAGTTTAAATAATTCTACAATTACAATTGGTGCAAAAACTAATAGAATTACTTCTAATACGTGATCCCAAGGAAGTGCAGCAATACTAAAGATTTCTCTTAGTCCAGGAATTAATAAGATGATAAACATTAAAGAAGCTGATACTCCAATTGCTAATAATAATTGTTTATTATTAAAGATTCCTGTTTTAAAGATAGATTGTTTGTTATTTCGAATATTAAATACATGAACTAGTTCAGAAAGTGCTAATACACAAAATGCCATTGTTTGACCAATGTCAATTTTGGTATGTTCATCTACATTTGGTGTAGATAATCCAATAATAAAGGCAATTAAAGTAAGGATTCCTACCATAATTCCTTGATAGATTACTCTCCAAGTCATACCTTTTGTAAAGATTCCTGTTTTTGGCTTTAATGGTTTACGTTTCATCACGTCTTTTTCCGCTGGATCAACTGCTAGTGCTAATGCTGGAAGTGAGTCGGTTACTAAGTTAATCCATAAAATGTGGATTGGAAGTAATGGTTCTAAGGCTGAAATGTCTGTGATTCCAAACCATTTCGCTAAAAGTGGAGTAATTAAAATTGCTACAAATAGTACGATAATTTCTCCAACATTAGAAGATAGTAAGAATTGAATTGCTTTTAAGATATTGTCATAGATTCTTCTTCCTTCTTCCACCGCTGAAACAACTGTTGCAAAATTGTCGTCTGTTAAAATAACGTCTGCTGCTTCTTTTGCTACGTCTGTTCCTACCATACCCATGGCGCATCCGATGTCGGCTGTTTTTAATGCTGGTGCATCATTTACTCCATCGCCAGTCATAGCCACAATTTCTCCATTGGTTTGCCATGCTTTTACAATACGAACTTTATGTTCTGGTGATACCCTAGCATACACAGAATAACTTCGAACGTTTTTGATTAATTCTTCATCTGACATGTTTTGTAATTCTGCTCCAGTAATTGCTTCTGATTCATTTTCTAGAATTCCTAGCTTTTTGGCAATGGCTGTTGCAGTTATTTTGTGGTCACCTGTAATCATAACTGTTTTGATTCCTGCTGTTTTACATTTTTCTACTGCTTTTTTTGCTTCTTCTCTTGGTGGATCAATCATACCAACCATGCCAATAAAGGTTAGATTACTTTCTATGGTTTTCATTTCTTCTTTTGATGGCATGTGATCAAGTTCTTTGTATCCCATTGCTAGAACTCTTAAGGCTTCTTTTGCCATGTCAATATTTTCGTTATAAATAACTGGTTTGTATTCTTCTAAGTTTGTCTTAACTTCTCCATATACTCGATAGCTGTTGCAAATTGCTAAAAGTTCATCTAATCCACCTTTGGTATATACTAAGTATTTATCTTCAAATTTATGGACTGTTGTCATTAATTTTCTGTCAGAGTCAAATGGAATTTCTTCTACTCTAGGATAGCTTTCAAAAACACTTGGTTGAAAGGCTAAGTTAAATCCCATATCAACTAAAGCAGTTTCTGTTGGGTCCCCAGTTAAGGTGTTGTCTGGATTTACTTTTGTGTCATTACATAGCATGCTTACATGTACTAATCTGGTTAGTTCTTTGTCTTCTTTTTTGGTGTCAATTTGTAGAATATTGGTTAGTTGGTTGTTATAGAATAGTTTTTCTACTGTCATTTTGTTTTGTGTTAGTGTTCCCGTTTTATCTGAACAGATAACAGTTGCACTACCTAAAGTTTCTACTGCTGGTAATTTTTTAACAATGGCATGTTTTTTTACCATCCTTTGAACACCAATAGCTAAAACGATTGTAGAAACTGCTGCTAATCCTTCTGGAATTGCTGCTACTGCTAATGAGACAGCTGTCATAAACATATGGATTGGTTCTTTTCCATAAAGAAGTCCTATTCCAAAGATAATAATACAAATAATTAAAGCTGCAATTCCTAGTGTTTTTCCTAGTTTATTTAGCTTTTCTTGAAGCGGTGTTGCAGTATCAATTGTTTCACTGATCATTCCTGCAATTTTACCTACTTCTGTATGCATCCCAGTTTCAACTACAATTCCTTTTCCTCTGCCATAAGTAATTAGACTTGAGGAAAATACCATGTTAGAGCGATCTCCAATTCCCACTTCTTCATTTGGGATTGTATTTATTTCTTTCTCAACTGGGACAGATTCTCCTGTTAATGCTGATTCTTGTGATTTTAAATTGATAGCTTCAAATAGCCTTAAGTCAGCTGGTACATAGTCACCAGTTTCTAGTACTACAATATCTCCAGGTACTAAATCCTTGGATGGAATTACTTGAAGTGTTCCATTTCTTATTACCTTTGATGCATGGTCACTTAATTTCTGCAAAGCTTCTAGTGATTTTTCTGCCTTATTTTCTTGTGCAACACCAATAATAGCATTTACAATGACAACAATTAGAATAATGATGGTATCTGTAATTCCTTCTCCCTCTGCCACTCCTACTATACCAGAGATGATAGCAGCAATAATTAGGACAATAATCATAAAGTCTTTAAATTGTTCTAAAAATTTAATCAGCAGACTCTTTTTCTTCTTTGTTTTTAGTTCATTGGTTCCATATTTTTGTCTGGATTCTAAAACTTCTTTTTCCGTCAACCCTTTTTCTAAATTTGTGTTTAATTTTTTTTCTATTTCTTGTACTTCCTGATTAAACCACTTCTCTTCCAAAATTCATCTTCTCCTTTTTCTTATTATCTCTTATTTTTTATTTGTATATACAAAAACAAGACTTTTAAAAGAAACTCCTTATTTATTTTGTTTCTTCTAAAAGTCTTGCTTCCATATATCTATATGGCTACTAGCCATGCTTTTAAAGCCGTGATGTTGACTAGTAATTAGAAAGCTACTCCCTTTTGTGAAAAGTATTGTATCATTACTTCATTTTTTAATCAAGTCTATTTTGTATTTTTTTCGATATATTTCCAAGAGTCTCTGCACATATCTTCTAAAGTTTTGGTTGTCTGCCATCCTAGTTCCTGTTTGGCTTTGGTTGGGTCAGCATAACATTTTGCAATGTCTCCTGGTCTTCTTGGTGTAATTTTGTATGGTACTTTTTTCCCTGTTGCTTTTTCAAATACTTTTACCATCTCTAATACGCTATATCCAGTTCCGCTTCCTAAGTTATAGATAAATAGTCCTTTTCCTTCTTTTTCTAATTTATCAAGTGCTTTTAAATGACCTAATGCTAAGTCTACAACATGGATATAGTCTCTTACTCCTGTTCCATCTGGTGTGTCATAGTCATTTCCGAATATAGAAAGCTCTGGTAAGATTCCTGCTGCTACTCTTACTATGTATGGCATTAAGTTATTTGGCATTCCTTGTGGTTCTTCTCCAATTAGGCCACTTTCATGTGCTCCAACTGGATTAAAATATCTTAAAATTGCAATATCCCAAGTTGGATCAGATGTATAGATGTCTTTTAAGATTTGTTCAATAAATAGTTTGGTTGTACCATATGGATTAGTTGTCCCTCCTGTTTTACTTTGTTCTGTAATTGGTACTCTTTCTGGATTACCATAAACAGTGGCAGAAGAGCTAAATACAAATCTTTTAACATTATATTTTCTCATGGTATCTAATAAAACAAGGGCTCCTGATATGTTATTGGTATAGTATTCGATTGGTTTTTTTACAGATTCTCCTACTGCTTTATATCCTGCAAAGTTAAGCACAGATTCTATTTTGTTTTCTTCAAATACCTTTTCTAGTTTTTCTCTTTCTAAATAATCTATTTCATAAAATTTGAAGTCTTTATGGGTAATTTCTTTTATTCTTTCTAATACTTCTGGTTTGCTGTTTGAAAAGTTATCTAAGATAACAACCTCTTTTCCTGCATTTAATAATTCTACAACCGTATGACTTCCAATATATCCGGCTCCTCCAGTAACTAAAATTGCCATTTACAATTCCTCCTTTTACTATTTTTTATTTTCCATATAATTGCTCATAAACTTTATAATTTCTTAAAATTTTTCTAACATAATTATTGGTTTCTTTATATGGTATATTTTCAATATCTGAACCATCTTTTTGAATGGTTCCATTTTTAATCCATGTTTCTACATTTCCAATCCCAGCATTATATGCTGTTAGTGCTAATGCAACATTTCCTTCATAAATTTCTAATAGGTTTGCAAAGTATTTTGTTCCTATTTTAATATTAATTTCTGGTTGGTAAAGAGATTCTTTCACAATATATTCTTCATAATTTTCTTTTTTTGCAATTTCTGCTGCTGTTGGCTCCATTAATTGCATTAATCCAATTGCTTTACTAGAAGATACTACATCTGGTTTAAAGTTACTCTCTGCTTTGATAATAGAGAAAACAAGTAGTGGATCTAACTGATTTTCTTCAGAATATTGGTATACATACTGGCTATATTCTTGTGGAAATATTTTCTTTAATATGATATCTTGCACTCGAATTACATAGAATAGTAAAATCCAAATGATTGCAAGAATTGCCATAATGATTGCTAGTTTTTTTAATGTCTTCAATCTCTTCTCTCCTTTTTTCTATTTTGTCTTTTGTATATTTTATTATACATCTTTCTTGTTTATTATCCTTTTGTTTGATTCTATTTTTCCTCTTGCTTTACTTTTTTTATTTTGCTTCGTACCAGTTATTTGCTTCTGATAGTTCTACTTTTAGTGGAACATCTAATGTTACAGCTTGTTCCATACATTCTTCTAGTACTTTTTTTACTTGTTCTTTTTGTTCTATTTTGCATTCGATTAAGAGTTCGTCATGAATTTGAAGTACAATTGCTGCATCTAAATTTTCTTGTTTTAGTCTTTTATCTACTTTTATCATGGCAATCTTCATAATATCTGCTGCTGTTCCTTGAATTGGTGTATTCATTGCAGCTCTTGCACCAAATTGCCTTACAACATAGTTGTTTGATTTTAATTCTGGAATATATCTTCTTCGATGGAATAGGGTTTCAACATATCCTTTTTCTTTTGCTTCTTCTACAATATTTTCCATAAATGCTTTAATTCCACTGTATTTTTCTAAGTATTGCTCAATGTATTGTTTTGCCTCTTTTCTAGAGATTCCTAATTGTTCTGATAGTCCAAAGTCACTAATTCCATACACAATTCCAAAATTAACTGCTTTTGCATCACTTCTTTGTTCTTTTGTTACTTTATCTATTGGAATTCCTAATACTTTAGATGCTGCTTGTTTGTGAATATCTTCATCATGATTGAAAGCTTCTATCATATGTTCATCTTTAGAAATATGCGCTAATACACGAAGTTCAATTTGTGAGTAGTCTGCATCGATAAAAAGATATCCTTCTTTTGCTTTGAATACTTTTCTTAATTGTTTTCCAATTTCAATTCTTGTTGGTATATTCTGAAGATTTGGTTCTGTTGAGCTAATTCTTCCTGTTGCTGTAATGGTTTGATGGAAAAAGGAGTGAATTCGATTTGTTTTTGGGTTAATGTATGGCATAATTCCAATAACATAAGTTGAATTTAATTTCATTAATTGTCGATAATCTAATATCTGTTCGATGATAGGATGTTCTTTTCTTAATTTTTCTAATACGTCAACATCTGTTGAGTATCCGTTTTTGTTTTTCTTGTATGCTGGTAGTTTTAATTTATCAAAAAGAATTTCTCCTAATTGTTTTGTTGAATTAATATTAAATTCTTCTCCTGCCATTTCATAGATTTTCTTTGTAATGACTTCTATTTTTTCTCTTAATTGCTTTCCATATTCTTCTAGTTCTTCTTTATCAACATAAATTCCAATATATTGCATTTTAGCAAGTGTTTGTGCTACTTTCATTTCAATTTTAGAAAATAGCTCTTCAGAATCCGTTTCTTTTAGTTTTTCTAATGTTACTTTTCTTAATTTATAAATACAGTATGCATAAAGACTATTCCTTTTTACTTCTTTTTGCAAGTCTTCTTGGTTTTCTCCCATTACTTCAAATAGGTTCATTTGATTTGTTTGGTCTTCTTTGCCATCTTCTTCTAGATATTCATCTATTTCTAAGTCTAGATATTGCAATGCTAATTTTTCTATTGTGTATTTTGTGTTGGTTGGATCAATGTTGTAGGATGCAATCTCTGGATCATAGATGATGTTTTGTGCTGTTATTCCTGTTTGTTTTAATAGGATATAGTCTTTGCTTAGTTTATATCCTATTTTTGCAATTTCTTCTGATTCATAGATTTCCTTAAAATATTTTACAAAGTTTTGGCTTGTTTGAAAATGGATATAGTAAATCTTTTTTTCTTCCGGTATGTGTATTGCAATGCTATTAATTTGTTCTTTTATAATGAGTTCTGGATTATCTATTGTTTTAGTACCTAGATAATAGTTAATTTCTTTCTTTTCTTTGATTTTTTCTATCAGTTCTTGTATTTTTTCTTGTTTGTTTTCCTCGATTTGTTCTATTTGAAATAATTCTTCTTTTTCTTTACCAGCTTCTAATTCTTTTAAGTTGAATCGCTCAATAAAACGATTAAAGTTTAATTCTTTGAATATTCTTAAAACCTTTTGGCTGTTCCATGGTACTACTTTAAAGTCTTCTATACTCTGTTCAATTGGGACTTCTAGATTAATGGTTCCTAATTGTCTTGATAAATATGCTAGCTCTTTATTATCTGCAATGTTATCTCTTAATTTCCCTCTAAAAGTTTCAATTCCTTGTTCTAAGGCTTGATAAATATTGTCAATGTTTTTGTATTCTTGGATAAGTAAAAGGGCTCTTTTTTCTCCTACTCCTGGTACTCCTGGTATATTGTCTGAAGTATCTCCTTGCAATCCTTTTACTTCAATTAGTTGTCGTGGCTCAATTCCGTAGATTTCTTTTACTTTAGCCTCATCAAAGTCATCTACTTCTGTTTTTCCCATTTTAGTTCTTGGGATACGAATCGTAATATGGTTACTTGCTAGTTGGAAAGTGTCGCGATCGCCTGAAAGGATTGTTACTTCTAGACCTTCTTTTTCGGCTCGTTTACTTAGTGTTCCTAAAATATCATCTGCTTCATATCCTTCTTTTTCAATAATGGTAATATTCATTGCTCTTAAGATGTCTTTTAAAATTGGCATTTGCTCTGCAAGTTCATCTGGCATTCCTTTTCTAGTTGCTTTGTATCCTTCATATAGCTTATGTCTTGCGGTTGGTGCTTTTAAGTCAAATGCTACTGCTATATATTCTGGATTTAAGTCATCTATAATTTTGAAGAAAATAGCTAAAAATCCATAAACGGCATTGGTATATTTTCCGTCTTTTGTCATTAGCATTTTATTTCCCATAATCCCATAAAAAGCTCTGTTTAATATGCTATTTCCATCAATTAATACTAATCTATTCAATCTAATGTCCTCCTCCTATTTTTTTCTGTTCTACTTTGTCTTTTATTGTATTCTTTTTTCTTTTATTTAGCAATAGACTAATCCCAATTGTTAAAATTAGATAGCTAAAAAAGAATTTATGTCCTGAATAAGTCTGGTTAAAAATTTCAATCATATAGTAAATATTAGAAAGATCTGCTGCTATGGTTAAGGCTAATATTGTTTTTAGATTTTTTCCTTTTAGCCATGGAATAATACTAAATAGCCAAATTAGATACCATGGTTGGAAGTTGGTTATTAGTATAAATAGGAATAGTAGTAAAAAAATGGTATAATTTTTCATGACATCTGAAAATTTGATTGTTTCTTTTCTTAACATTTTGAAAAAGGCAAGGATGTATAGGATTACTACTGCTCCTAACATAATTAGTTTTGTATTTTTTAGTGTTGCCTCTGTTGTAATGCTATGTGCAATTAGCCATAGTGAGTTACAGTATTTTTCTTGTTGAACAAATAGTCCCTGTAAAACAGCTAAGTCTTGCAGATAAATTAGGTAAAACGCAATTACGATAATGACAAAAAACACTCCAAATAGGATTAGTTTTCCTATCCTTTCTTTTATTTTCCTATCTTGATAATAGTAAAGAATCATAAAAGGTAATAGGAAAATGGCAAAGTATTTAATTAATGTTGCAAAGGCTATGGCTGTTACTGCTAAATACAAGTTTTTCTTTTTATATACAAAATAAATAGCAAGTAATATGAAAAATAGGACAAATATGTCATTATGGACATTAATTAGTCCTTCTAATAAAACAAGTGGGTTTAGTCCATAGATTAGAGGAAAAATTTTCTTTCTTGTTATTTTATATAGTAGCAGGCAATTACACATATGGATTACTAAATTTGCTAATTTATATACCATGAGTAAGATATCTGCCTGATTTGTTGGAAATGCTGATAAAAAGCTACAAATCATGGTCCACAAAGGTCCATATACAACAGTAGTATTAGACCATACCCCTGGTGCTCTTACTAAAATTTCATCACTCATTCCTACTTGGTTTTGCATAATATCATAAATAGTTGTATAGTATGGATTTTCATGGTAGACACTTGCTACTCTTCCGTACTGCCATATAGTAATAGACATCTGTGCTTGTAAATGGAATCATAAACATAACCAGTACACAGACAAGTAAAATAACGAGCAGAATTTGTCTCACATTTTTAAAGATTTCTTTTTGATGTTTGACTAATTTAAAATATCCAAATGCAATCAATGAAAAAATAATTACATAACAAATTCCATTGACCCATGCTTCCGTTTGGTTTTGAGGATATGAGTAAAACCAAGTCATTTCAAATTTAACATCTGTCATTTTTCCTGTTTGAATCACATGTATAATGGAGGGGAACATAAAAATAATAATTAATAATATAAATATAATTAGATAGATTTTATTATTCACTAATTTTTTTGTCATGATTCTAACTCCTGTTTTTATTTTTTTTTGATCGATTCATTGTTATTTTGCTTTATTGTCTTTCTTTAATTGTTACTTCTATTTTGTCTCCTGGTTGTTTTCCTATCGCTCTTCTAATTTCTTTTCGTATTCCTATAATATGGGATGATGTTCCCATTTTAACTAAACTTTCATCATATGAGTAACCATCAAAAGTTGCTGTTACTTTTACTCTTTTTTTCTGAAATTCTGCTTCTAGATCATATGGAAATTCTATATAAGCTCCATCGATATCAGCAACCTTCTTAATGACCGCTTCAAATTCATATACCTTTGTATTCATCTGCTATTTTCCTTTCCACTTTTTCTTTATTTTTCGATTACAATGACAGGTAGTTTTATTTCTTCTTTTAAAAGTCCACAATGTGCTGCTTTCTTCTAATAAGTTACCTTTTTCGGAAATTTTTTTATCTGCATTGTTATATTTTTAATTGTATATTTTTTGCAATAACATTTCCATTTAAACCCAAGGATGAATATATAATAAATATTTTATATCGATTGTCATCTAATTGTATTTTTAGTTCATTACAATTTTTTGCATAAGTAGGATAAGAATATTTTAACAACTCATCTAATATTTCTTTATTGTTTTGTATATAGTCTGATATAGAAATTTCTTCAATATTAAATAAAATATTATCAAGTATAACATGGTTAAATTTATGAGCTAAGACATTGTCAAAAATAATTGATATATTTTCTTCAATATTCAATTGAATTTTCTTATCTTTAATGTTAACTGTATAAGAAACAACTTTTTTATCATGAATACAATCATTTATACTTTTTAAATCATCCATTTTCTTACCTCTTTTATTCTACTCTATACATGTAATTTGTATTATTTATTATCTTCTATTATTTTTAACAATTGTGTCAAATCACTATTTGATATTATTGCTTGTTTTCTTCCTTTTTGAATTTCAGCACAACTCTCTTTTAAATAATATATTTCATTACCTATCTTTATTTTATGGGTATTAATACCATCACAAAGTTCATTTACATATTTAGAATTTTCCAATAAATTTGTAATAAATTCAATATCTTGTTGTTTAGATATTTCTATTGTTTTTCCATCCATAAATAACTCTATCTCAATGTTACTATTTTCTAAATTCATACTATGATAACTATATTTTTCCCATTTAAACACAGTTTTTTTACTATTATCAGTATGAATATAAGTATCAACTAAAATTCCTTTATGTTTTTGGTACAAATCTCCTCCATTATAATCTTCAACAACTTTTAGAATTGGCTTATTATTAAATATTTTTGCTTGAATAGTATCTAATAATATTATGACTATCAAAATACTCAAAACAATTAATATAATTTTTACACTCTTTTTCATACAATCCTCCTAACTAACAAATTACTAATTCTTATTATAATTTATACTTTTATTCTTTAATATTTCTATTCATATAAGTTGCATAAACAACTGATATAATAACAACAAATACAGGTGCTATATATAATGAAACTCCATTTTCAACATTAAATATTGAAAATGAATTATTTAAAAAATGTGCTATTATACACGGAACAAGTGATTTACTCCTATAAAATATAATAATAAATAAGTATCCTATTGACATTGCACAACATATTTGTATTAAAGTTGGAATAATCTCTGCGCCATTAAACAAATTGATAATATGTCCTATACCGAAAGTGACTGAAGTTACAATTATTGCATTTTTAATATTATCTTTTTCCATCATTTTAAATAAAAAACCTCGAAAGATAACTTCTTCTAAAAATCCAATATTAAGCATTGTTAAAATGTAAAATATAATTTCATTTGGTGTATTATTAATATTAATACCATTCCATAGATTAACTGATATAATTAATAATAATGGTATAAAATATAAATATCTTTTTAAATCACTTACTTTTGTTAACCCATAATAAGAAACTCTTTTTAGTTTAACTATCAAAAAAAGTAAAACAAATGAAAATATTGTATTTATAATTGTACTTCTATAATCTTCTATTCCAAAATTTTGCATACAATATGAATTTACCAATAAATAAACTACTATTAATAATATGCAAAATAATGTTTCGTATTTTCAAACATTTTATTCACAAAAATTCTCTCCTCTACAACTTACTAATTATTTTTCATTTTACTTTTTAAATCTTTTGAATAATATATTAAATCTGTACAATGTAAATCTCCATCCATATTTCTTCATCATAATTATCTATAAAGTAATTTTTTATTGTCTTTTCATATTTATCAAATCCTTGTTTTATATAGAATGGAATATTATTGTTTGCTTATCTCTTTATCCCTTTTTATTTGTTTACTATACCTGTCCTCCTCTGAAAAAATGCATCCACAATACTTTTGCATATATAGTCCAAGCTCTCTTGCTTTTTGTTGTCCTTGACGAAATCCTACTCGAAAATCACGGTAAATAAATTCTAATCCATATTTTTCTGCTATTTCTTTTCCTTGCTCTTTTAATGCTTCATGTTTTTGATATGGACTTACTAAAAGTGTTGTTGTAATAGCATCATATCCATGTTCTTTTGCATATTTAGCTGTTTGTTCTAGTCGAACACGATAACAATAATTACTACAACGATTTTGTAAATCTCCAATTACATTTTTGCAGAATTCATCTAATCCATATTCTTCTTCAAAAATTGCTTCTATGTTAATACTTTTAGTATATTCTTTTAAAGTATCTCTTCTTGTCTTATATTCAATATATGGATGAATATTAGGATTATACCAGTAAACAACTGGCTCTATTCCTTCTTCTCTCAAAGAATCGATACAATAAACACTACAAGGTGCGCAGCATGTATGCATTAATAATTTCATTTTCTTTTCCTCTTTCTATCCTATTTCTATTTGTTTTCCTTTTCTTTCTTTTTTCTTTTGATTCTTCTTTTTAAATTTCTCGATATACAATTCGGTATTTTCCAAATTCTTTTACTTGAAATTGATTTTGGATTAAATACTCTATTTCCTCTTGTTCAGTTTCTTCTAAAATATAGATTCCATCTTTATCTTCAAAGGATTGGTTATAAAAAATATAATTGTTGTAGCTAACAACTGTTCCATTTATCCTTTTCATAGAATTTTTGAATTCTTCTGGTGATATTGGATTTCCAATTAAAGTATAGATATATGGTTCTTTTTTATCTTGCATAGAAAAATATACTGTTCTTTCTGGATAATTTTCTTCTAAGTAACTTGTTAGTGAAATTAGTTCATTATCAAAATATCTTCGATAAGTAATATCTGTATTATTAGCAAAGGCTGTAAAGTAGTAAACTTCAAAAACAATAAAACTGATTAAATATAGTTCTATGGTTAAATAGAAAAATATTTTTCTTTGTTTAAAAATAAATATCAGTCCTGTTGCAGTAAAGTAAATGATTGATATAAAGATGGCATTTGCTTTATTTACTTTTGGTTCTGTAATCAAAAGCATGCAGATAAGAACACTTATAAAAGTAATTAGCATAATGGTATCAAAGTTAAATTCTTTTTTTCGTATGCTTTTTATGGTGTTTGCAATGGCCAGACAAAGTCCCATAAAGAAAAATGGGATGGAAAGATAATAGATGGTTCCAAATTCATATGGCACATTGTACATCATATCATCGCCAAATAGTAAAATGGAAAAGATGTTAAGATTGTCTTTTATATTACTGATTCCAATTTCATTTGCTCTATAAAAAGTTAAGTCTGGAATGCTAACAAATGATAAATCAATTTGTGGTAAGATTCCTTGGTTCATAAATACCATGTATAATAATGGTAATGCTAATAGGAAAATTGGGATTCCCATTACTATAATATCCGTTAGTTTAATCTTCTTTAGATATAGACAATAGCTAAGAAGTAATAATAAGAAAATTGGTACAATGATATAGGACAATACATAGGTGTATAGAGTAAGTCCTACTAAAATTCCTGCTCCTACATATCCTATTTTTCTTTTTGCTTTTAAAATAGCATAAGTAGAAAATATCATAAAAGAAGAAAGTAAATTACAATCCAATGCCCATCTTGCTTGCATGATATGCCATGGACAAATAGCAAGTAGAAATAGAAATAAAAGTGCTGTTTTTTTCTCTTTTTTCTCTTTTACTAAAAGATAGGCTAGAATCATGGCCAGAATTGATACCATTGCAATTGGAATTCGAATACTATATAGGTTTAGCCCAAATAATTTAATAAATGGGCTTATTAAATACATGCACATAACACTTTGACCTTGTCCAAAGTTTTCTAAGTACAAAGGAAATTGATTTCCATAGCGATCCGTTCCATATTCTGAAATAGAGTATGCGTCATATGCCATACCTGCCTCGTCAATATGAATTCCCTTTGGTACTTCTCCTATGCCCATGAGTCTTACTAAAATACCAAGGACTAAAATTACTAATAAGATTTTAGAGTAATTTTGATAAATCCATTGATTTAGTTTTGTAATAGTTTTTGTTTCTTGTTCTTTGTTTTTTTGTATAACACAAATAAAAAAGAATATAAAGGCAATGATAAGTAAAATCATTTCAAAAATTCGAATTTTCATATTCCTCTTTCTCCTACAATTTTTTTCTTAAGACAATATAGTTCTGGAATTCTTGATAGTCATATTCTTCTAACTTTAAGTTTGCACTATTTAGTTCTTTTTTCTTAATAATATAGGCATCTTCTGGATTATCATACTTTTGTATTTTTTCCACTTTATATTTCTCCCAAAAGCTTAGGTTGTTTTCCTTTTTTTCTTCTAAATAATAGCTTAAATCAAAATCAGATGCAAATTTAATATAAGTTTCAATTCCTTTTCCATATAAATCATCTGTAATATGAATTACCTCTGCTTCTTCTTTAACTGACCAAATTGCCTGGATTAATCCATTAGACCATAGTTTGGAATTTTCAATTATCTGTGTGTGTTTGGTAAAATAGCGAATTTCAAATAAGGTAAAAGAGATGCTAAAAAACAGAATCAGAAAACTTCCCAATATAATTTTAGTTCGTTTTTTTCTTAGTAAATAATAAAATTCATAAATACCATATCCTGTGATAAAAATAATAGGATACCAAATGATATTTAATCGATTGATGTTCGTATTGTTAATTAAGATACCAAGAATAAAGCTTAAGAAAAGCCATAGCATTAATATGTTTTTCCCAATTCTTTCGTTTGATAAATCTTTTTCCTTCTTAGTCTCTTCTTCTATTTTTTCTAATCCCTTCTCTACTTTTTCCTCTTTTAAAAGCCATAAGCTAAGGAATCCAAAAATGAAAAATAGAATACTAATAGGATAAGTTGTTCCAAATCCAGGGACATAGTTAGCAGGTAACCCATCTTTTTGTTTAACTAGCACAGTAAAAAGGCTTTGTATATTAGCTGTTAATGTCTCCAATTTATTTTTTGAAAATAGAAACATATCAGAAGTTCGCACTGATTTGTCAAAATATTGGATAGTAAATGGTCCTAAATGAATCGTCTCTAAATGAAATATATTAATAATTCCCATTAAATAAATTGGAAAAGAGATAAGAAGATAAATTACAATACATAAAGCGAGTTCTTTTCCTGTTATCCTTTTCTTTATTATAAAATAAATGCCAAGGATTAATAAAAACACTGGTATAAAGTAAATTGCGACGCCATAGGTATACATGGTAAATCCAAAGAAAACCATAGATAAATAAATCATCCACTTCTTTTTAGTAATTCCTAAATATAACAAGTAAATAGAAATTAAGGTAAGGTGTGGGAACATATTACAATCTAGAGACCATCTAGCTTGCATAATCTGCCATGGATTAATGACTAAAAATGCTAATATAACTAAGGCAATTTTTTTATCTTTAAAAATCCTTTTTGCAAAGTCATAAGTAATAATCAGTGCTAAAATACTAATTAGTAGCATTGGCAATCTTACTGAAAAAATAGAAAAGCCAAAAATCTTTATACAAAATGCCATCGTATAAATGAGAAATGCACTTTGTCCTCCTTCTTGCCATGCTTCAAAATAGACAGGATAGCTTGTACCATAAATGTCTTTTCCATAATCTGCAATTGCCTTTGCATTAATAGCAGACATTGCTTCATCACAATTTACTGCATTTAATCCATTGGGCCAATGATAAATTCTTACTATAATTCCAATAATTAATAAAACTGCTAAAAGAATATTAGAAACAATTCTTTCTCTTTTCCCCTTTTCCATTTAATTCTCCTTAGTTTGTATATTCAAATCCTAAATGAGCATATGCATCAGGAAGTGCAATTCTTCCTCTTGGTGTACGAGAAATATATCCAATTTGAACTAAATATGGTTCATAAACATCTTCAATCGTATCTGCTTCTTCCCCAATCGTTGCAGCTAAAGTATCTAGTCCAACTGGTCTTCCTGCATATTTTACAATCATGGTTTCTAGAAGTTTTCTGTCAATCTCATCTAGTCCCATTTCGTCAATTTCTAATTTATTTAAAGCAATTTTAGCAATTTTTAAATCAATATTTCCATCTCCTAAAACTGCTGCGTAATCTCTTACTCTTTTTAAAATACGGTTTGCAATTCTAGGAGTTCCTCTAGAACGTCTTGCAATTTCAGAAGCTGATTCATCATCTAGATTAATCCCTAAAATAGTCGCTGATCTCTTTACAATTGTTTTTAAGTCATCTGGCTCATATAGTTCTAAACGATGAACTATACCAAATCGATCTCTTAGTGGAGTTGCTAATGCTCCCGCCTTTGTTGTTGCACCAATTAGAGTAAATTTAGGAAGGTCAAGCCTGATGGAACGAGCACTAGGTCCTTTTCCTATTATGATGTCTAAGGTATAGTCTTCTAAAGCTGGATATAAAATTTCCTCTACACTTTTGTTTAAACGGTGTATCTCATCAATAAAAAGGACATCAAATTCAGATAAATTAGTAAGAAGTGCAGCTAAATCTCCTGGCTTTTCTATTGCTGGTCCTGATGTTATTTTAATATTTGAATTCATCTCATTTGAAATAATATTAGCAAGTGTTGTTTTACCAAGTCCTGGAGGTCCATATAGTAATATGTGATCTAATGGTTCTCCTCTTTGTTTTGCTGCCTCTATATATACTTTCATATTCTCTTTTACTTTATTTTGTCCAATATATTCTTCTAGCGTTTTAGGACGTAATGATTTTTCCATCCTCTCCTCTACTTCATCTTGTAATTCTGGACTAATTATTTTTTCATCTTCCACTTTAATCACCTTTTAGTATTATATCGATAAATATTTGTTTGTGCAAGAATTATAGTAAAATATATTAGAAAAAAGACAAAAAAGGAGAGTAGACTTTATCTCTACTCTCCTTTTAGGTTATTCTCCATATCGATTTGGATTATACATATACCCGTTATTATGAATTTTCCCATCTGCAGTTTTGAAAACAATAGGAACGATCGTCCTGGTAAATCCATAATTGTTAAGATACCTTTGATCAATCGAATTATTCTCCGGCTCTGTAAAGCAGGATGTGAAGAAAATGATTTTTCTTCCTTCCATTTCGCACGCTTCTAGCACATAATTCATAAACGTTCCACGAATCTGTGGAATAAAAGCATACGCAACTCCATTTGAGTGGCAAAGCATACATGCTCCCAAACGATAGGTTAGAAAATCTTTCTCATCTCTGAATTCCGTTTCCTTTTGAAACATCTCTTTTATCTCTGGTCTAGACCGAATATACTCCATTGCGACTTTTGGATGCCCAATTCCTGCAGAATTAAGCATTGTTCCATCTGGAAAAATAAAACCTGCTGGAATTAACTTAATCATCAGCTAACCTCCTAAAAAATAAATTATTATTTTAAAGTCTGCTAAAAAATATTAACAATATTTATTTTATCACAAAATGGCTTAAAAATCTATACTTTTGTTTTATCTATTTTAATCTGTTATATTTTTTATTAGTTCATTTGTCTCTATTTTAATAATTGGATTTTGTAGAGAATTTTCATTTAATTGCTCTTTATTTTCCTCTATTATTTTTTTA
The DNA here is from genome assembly GCA_021769225.1 of Erysipelotrichaceae bacterium. Classification (GTDB taxonomy): domain Bacteria; phylum Bacillota; class Clostridia; order TANB77; family CAG-508; genus JAETTH01. The sequence continues at coordinate 1,470 of JAETTH010000017.1, read as the reverse complement.
CTATTATCTGGAATGATATTTTCCCATTCCAATATCATAAAAGGATATCCATCTAACATTGTCCAATGAAGTATATATTCTTTAATTTCGCCATTTGTAAACACTCTTTGACATCCCATTTGTTCTTCCTTAATTTCAGTAAAGCCTCTATTAGCCATATATTGATTGAAATCAAACTCTTCTTTGGCATAAATTGTTTTGGTTGGTAAAGTGGCTACCTGTGCATATTCTTTTCCAAATGCTTCTACTTCTATATATCCAATTAATGCTCTAATAGGGTTATAGGTATGGAACTTGATTTTACAAAAAACAGATAAAAAGAAAAGGCTACATAATATTAAAATGATAGCTAATCCAATTAGGATCATCTTTTTTAACTTTTTCCTTTTCTGCAATTCTACTTGTTTTAAAATCTCTAATACTTTTTCATCTATGTTTACTTCCTTTTTATCATCTTGCTCTCCACTTAGTAACTCTGTTATACTTACATCAAATAATTCAGACAATGGTTTTAATGTTGCAATATCTGGAAAACTTAGTCCCCTTTCCCATTTTGATATTGCCTTATCTGTCAAATGTAACTTCTCTGCTAGTTGTTTTTGTGTCATATTTTTCTCTTTACGAAGTTTAGCTATAAATTGTCCAAATTTAACATTATCCATATCCATTTTATTCTTTCCTCCTTTGTCAATATTGTAATATCAATTATCAATTTATTCAATCGACTATTAGTAGATAGTATAAGAAAAATTAAAGGGAGTAGCTATCAATGATAACTACTCCTTTTTACTCTCACCTTACCCAAGAAGAGTAAAAACTTTTTAGAAATGAAATTCCGAAGGATAAGCCTCTGCTAACAGTTCACTTAACTCTTTCAGAAGAAACAGCCTACTAGGGCAGCTCTTCAGTCTGTAGTGAGGCTCTCCTTCTAGTGGTAAATCACTTTGGATAAACACATCAACAAGATCCTGATCTCTGCCACTCATGACAATCGTGACCAGGAAGCCGTCTCCAATATCGAAGACAGCTGCAGGCTGGATTACCCATACCTGTTTTTGCTGTTGGGGCAGATACTCACTTGTCAAATATCCTTCACAGATGGGAGTATCCTTTGTCCGGATATGGATATCAAGAAGCATCTTGATTCCCTCCCACTTTTTTTGCCAGCGGATTTGATTAATGTATCCTTCAATACAAGATGCAATTCCGTCAACAATCCTGCTTTTCACGTGCTAATCCTCCTTGTAAATAAAATTTTATTTAGGTAAGGCTTACACATAACTTTCGTGTAGTATCTTGTATTATATCACTTATTTTCTTTTTGTACAATAATAAGTTTAGGCTCTAAAAAAGATACAAATTGCAATAATAAATTTCCGGTTTATTATGCACACATTTTACTTAAGATTTCGTTGGTACTTTTATAATTAAACATAGCTCTTGGATAATTATTTATCCAATTTTCTATCT
>JAETTH010000114.1 GCA_021769225.1 Erysipelotrichaceae bacterium | reverse complement strand
TAAATGTAAGTAATATTCTAATTATAGAATGTCTTAATATAAAATACAGGGTCTGTATCATATTGAATTTATAAATTCAATATAGATACGGCCTATTTTAATATTTTTTATTATTATTCATATTTTTTTGTGCATATATTTCCATTTTATTTATTTAAAGATACAACAAAAAGAAGGTCAATACTGACTTTCTATAATATTCCTATTTTGTTTTATTTACGCAACATCCGTTTCGTGTAACAACTTTCCGTTACGTTTTTGCATAGTTTTATTATGAAGTTTGTTAACATTATAAGCAAATGCCATCAATAATACTTCAATTCTAACTTTTATATTTCCACGCATTAAAAATCTTCTGAAACCATAATCTTGCTTAATTACTCCAAATGCTCCCTCGACCTGAATAGATCTATTAATTCTTAATAATATACCTTCTTTAGTTGATATATTTTCTATTGAATCTTTTCTAAGCCTTACGAAATTTTTTGATACATATAATAGCTTATTACCTTTTGCCTTTGTGCACTTACTTTTATATTCACAACCTAAACAGCTTTCGCTTTCGTATATATGAACTATAGATTTAAAATTTGATTTAGAAGTTTTATTTCTTGTTCCTTTATTAAAAAGCTTCTTACCAGCTGCACAAATATAGTAATCTTCTTCCTCATTATATTGCATATTTTGTCTTTTACTTATATCATTTTTAAACTTTTTAGTTTTTGATTTTTCATATGTTTGTGGCTTAATAAATGCCATTTGATTATTATTTTCTAAATAAGTATAATTTTCTTCGCTTTCATATCCTGAATCAGCAACTATAGCTTCATATTTTTGTCCCAAGTTGTTTTCAAGCTTTTCTAAGAATGGAATAAAAGTAAGTTGATCAGATCTTTCACTTGAAATATCAACTCCAACTATATATTCACCTTCTACCCCTATTTGTACATTATATCCAGGTTTAAGTTGACCATTTTTCATATGATCTTCTTTCATATGCATGAAGGTTGCATCATGATCAGTTTTTGAAAAACTATTTCGACCATTGAAAATGCTATTATAGTCATCATATCTGGTTTGTTTTTCTATAAAATCAATAAGAGCTTCTACATATTTCTGAAGTTTGCTTTTTCTACGTCCTTTTCCATAAACAAAATTTACACCTTGATTTTCTTTTATTTCTAATAATTTTTCATTTATAAATATTGCATCTTCAACCTCGATTTTAGAATCAGAAATTTCTATAGTTATATTGAAAACATCAGATATTTCCATTACTATTTTTTTCACTTTTTTTTGAAGCTTTTCTTCAAGAATATCCGTAGTTTTCTTCCATACAAAAGTATATCTGTTAGCATCCGCTTCGATTTTTGTTCCATCAACAAATAAGTTTTTAAACTCTATTTCATTCCTTTTTTCTAATTCTATAACAAATTGATAAAATAAATCTTCTACACAGCTTTCTAATCTTTTACTTCTAAATCTAGCAATTGTATTATGGCTCGGAGCCTTTTGCCCCTGCAAAAGCCATATGAAATTAAGATCTCTTTTACATGCCTTTTCAAGTTTACGGCTTGAGTATATTCCCTCCATATAACCATAAGCTAATATTCTAAATAATGTTTCAGGTAAGATTACAGAATTTCTACCAATAGTAGAGTATGCTTTGTATAATTGTGAATAATCTAGTCCCTCCGTTACTTCATATAGTGTTCTTACTGAATCATTTTTTGGTATAATAATTTCTAAATTAATTGGGAAAACTACTTGATGAATATGTATAATATTTTTGCTTTTTAAATTATTAGTATTCATAAAAATATTATACACAAAAAGGAGGATTCAAATTCGAATCCTCCTTTTCTTATCGGCTAGTATCAAAATTTATTTTGATACAGCCCCTT
>JAETTH010000113.1 GCA_021769225.1 Erysipelotrichaceae bacterium | reverse complement strand
AAACTTATTAACCGGAGGAAATAAAATATGATACGTAAAGTTGAAATCTGCGGCGTAAACACCGCAACATTACCAAATTTAAACAATAAAGAAATCGAGGATATGTTAATAAGGATCAAGAATGGTGAAGAAGATTTAAAAAACGAATTTATCAGATGTAACTTAAGACTAGTTTTAAGTGTTGTTCAGCGTTTTTCAAACAGAAATGAAAATATGGATGATTTATTTCAGGTAGGATGTATCGGACTTATTAAAGCGATAGATAATTTTGATGTGAAATTCGGAGTTAAATTCTCTACTTATGCAGTTCCCATGATAATCGGAGAAGTCAGAAGATATTTAAGGGATAACGGTACCATAAGAGTAAGCCGCTCGCTCAAAGACATGGCTTATAAAGCCTTAAAATACAAGGAAGCTCACAAAGATACAAATCCAACGAACAGAGAAATAGCGAAAAAGCTTGGAGTTAAGGAAAAAGACTTGAATTTTGCTCTCGATTCTATAGTAGAACCATGTTCTTTATACGACCAAATGTATAACGATAACGGAGACAGCATTTCACTGATAGACCAAGTTGGAGATGAAAAAAACAGAGAAGAAAATTGGACGGAAAAGCTTTCTCTAAAAGAAGCTGTTGAAAAGCTAAAAGGTAGAGAAAAAGAAATAATCCTTAAGAGATATTATTTGGGAAGGACTCAAATCGAAGTTGCAAATGAAATAGGGATAAGTCAGGCACAAGTTTCAAGACTTGAAAAAAGCGGGCTGAGAAAAATCAAGAATGAAATTTAAAAGAATAAGATATGACATATTTGTCATATCTTGTTCTTTTAATAAATATGAACAAATAATAAATAATATGATAAAATATAAATAAATTATTTTAATTAGTTAAGAAAGGATTATATATGGATAAAAAAAGAAAAGAAAATAAAGAATTTACTATTTTATTAAATAAAATGAATAATGAAGGTTATATAAGAAAAGACCATATAATATCAGTAAAAAACGCAAATATATACGGGATTTTAACACCTATGCCATTTATACTGGTTACAATAATTTATTACATACTTAACTATAAAAGTTTCAATAACTCATTTCAGTTCGGAGTAGTTAATTTTATAATTATATTAATAGTTTCATTATTGATACACGAACTCATTCACGGTATTACATGGAGCATTTATTGTGAGGATAAACTTAAAAGCATCAAATTTGGATTTAATCTCAGCGGACTCATGCCCTATGCACATTGCAAAGAACCATTATCTAAAAAAGGATATATGATTGGTGCATTGATGCCCTTTTTGATACTTGGTATAATTCCAATGCTATTAATGTTCATATTTCCAAATAATTTTTTATTCTTTATGTCTATTATAAATATACTAAGTGCGGGAGGCGACTTGCTTATAGCTCTTCATTTATTAAAATATAAAAATATCAAAGTCCTCGACCATCCCACAGACCCGGGATTTGTAGCTTTCGAGAAAAAATAAAAAAGCAGAATTTATCTGCTTTTCTTTTTTTCTATTTCTTCTTTTAGGATATCAATTGCTTCTTGTATATTTTCATTTATACTCTTATTTATTACTCCATCGGTAATGAAATTACATTTATTCATCGGTATCAATATCTTTTTAGCTTCGCTTTCCGATATTGCATAAGCCATTTTGGGTGTTATCTCACCAAACATGGAATTTGCGGTAAGTATCCCCATAGGTCCGAGTATAAAATCGGCTCTCCCCGCATTGTATACAACGGGATTTTCTCCGCTGGCACAGTCTACACCCAGCTTATTCATTCCGGACATTGCAACGGAATTCGTACCGATCCCTATAATATCAACATCCAAATTACATTCCAATATTTTTTCTATAAGACTTACGCCTATGCCTCCGCCTTTTCCGTC
>JAETTH010000112.1 GCA_021769225.1 Erysipelotrichaceae bacterium | reverse complement strand
CAGAAAAAATTATAAAGAATTTTTAGACGATATGCTCAATTGCTTAATTGTTAGTGATGGAAAAGTTATTTACGATCAATATTTCCTTGGAACAATGTTGTTTGTTGGAGATTGTTTTGAGGGAGATAAGAGTGAAATTGATGTAGTTGACGGACAGCAACGCTTAACAACTATTACCATATTATTTTCTGCTTTATCTGATCGTTTTTTACAAATAAATCAAGATACACTCAGTGAGCAAATATTCAAGTATATTATGACTAAAAATGATGATGGCGAAGATGTAAGGATTATAAAAAGTAAAACTCATTACCCATTTTTTGCTTTTTATATACAAGAGCGAGAAAAAACAAATACGAAGAAACCGTCAACTGAAGAGGAACAGTGTATAAAAGAAACTTACGAATACCTTTACAACAATTTAAGTGAAGAAAAGCTTAGAGCGTTTTTAAAGAAAAAATACGGCGATGACAATATTGATGAATTAAACTATGTTGATATTCTCAAAGCAGTGAGAGATCAGGTTTTGAATACCACCTTTGTATCAATATCTACAAAAGAGCGCAAGCAAGCAAATATGATTTTTGAGATACTCAATGCTAAAGGTAAAAATTTATCAGGCGTTGATCTAATTAAAAATAAAATTTTTGAAATAGTAAATGACACAGAACCAGCAGATTATGCCGAAGAAAAATGGAAATCAATAAAGAATATTTTAAATGCACGCAATGTTGATGTTGGTTTCGTGCAATTTTACCGCTATTTTTGGATTTCTAAATATAAGAAATCTAATGTAAATAAGTTGTACGATGATTTTAAATCCACTATTAAACCAGCCAATAAAGATCGATATAAAAAATTTTTAACAGAAATAGAAGATACCGCAAGAATATATGTTCAAACCGTTTCTCCTGAAAGAAATGATTTTCAAAATAAAAAAGAGTATTTTGGACTTGTTCAAAGTATTAAAGTTATGTCGGATTACTTTAATATAACGCAAGTACGAATAGCTTTAATTGCGTTAATTGAAGCTAAAGAAAAAGGAATTATAACTTTGACACAACTAAAATCAATGGTTTATGAACTCGAGAATTTCCATTTTTCTTATAATGCGATTTGCTCTAAACCCACAAATAAACTTGAAAAGATTTATTCTGATTTTTCTATTTCTTTAAGAAATTGCAATGATAAAATTGAAGCAAGAAATATTATAAAAAAATTAACTAATCAGTTGAATGAAATTTATGTTTCATATCAAGAATTTGAAAGTGAATTTATCAATTTGACATATACCAAAAAAAGCAATAATTCTGATAATGTGATAACTAAGTATGTTGTTAATAAAATTGCTTCTTATTATGAAGGTAAAGAAATTTTTGAAGATGACGGAAGTATTGAACATATACTTCCTGAATCAAACGATACAAAAAATAATAATATAGGAAATTTGATTTTGTTAGAACAAGTCTTAAATGGAGAAGCGGATTGTTTAGAATATATAGACAAAATTACAGTGTACAAAAAATCATCGTATAAATGGATAAAAGAGTTTGTAAGTAGTAATACAGAATGGTCAGATGATAAGATACAAGAACGATCAAAAAAATTATCTGAATTTTACTACACGAAGATTTTAGCAAAAAAGATATCATTAAATGCTTTGAAACGATAATTCGTGACAACAAAATGACAACAGAAATTTGGAGAGTCCATATTTTATGGATATTTCAGATAACTAAAATAACTCGTGCTAAATTACCAATACAAAATTGTTTAAGTGGTGGTTTCCAGGAGCGAGTGGGAGTAAGCCCCGAAGTCGAACCCCCAGTGTTTATGCGGGTTTGCGGACTTCCAACAGGTCTTTTGATAACAAATTGATAACAGTTGCATAAGAGCCATTATTCTTGTAATCCAGT
>JAETTH010000111.1 GCA_021769225.1 Erysipelotrichaceae bacterium | reverse complement strand
CGAATTAAAGCTAAATACGTTTCTTGAAATTCTTTAAGTCATCATAAAGTGTCTTTTTGGTGCTTTCAGCCAAGTTTCGGCAGTCGCAATGTGGAAATTGCTCCTTTCTCAACTCGTTGAAATCCCTCAAAAATCCATCTTTATGCTAACCTAAGTTAAAAGTAAACACACTCTTAAATTTTTGCGTTATTTATTCGCCGAAGTATTATATCTGCACAAAGGTAGTTTACACTCTTGCATAGTCTGCCGCTCAAAATATAAATCACTTCTAATAAGTATGACTCGCAAATTAGTTAATGCATTAAATAATTTCGATGTCATACTTAATGGATAAGTAAGTAACAAAAATTAACCGATATATGTAAGTAATGAAATCTTGCACTATAAAACTTGTTCTTTTTGGCTGTTTTCACCTTGTAATTCAGTCGTATATGCCTATATGCTCCTTCTTTACGCGGCAAAAACATCTCAAAAATAACTGCGTTTTATATGCGCATTAATTTTTGTTACTTACTTACAATAAAAATCCGTATATTTGCAACAGAAGTAATATTGCCAAAAATGTGACTACTAACTATGCTTACGTTTAACCGAGAATTGCTGCTCACACTTACGAGCATCATTGCCATTACAATCATGCCTGCCTGCAAACATGACTCTAAAGAGATAAATGAATTGCTAAAAATTGAAAAACTCAACGAAAGCGATCCAAAGGCGGCATTAGAGCTTATCGATTCAATCCAACCGGAAAAATACAACACTCCTAAATTAAAGGCATTATATAGCCTTGTAAAATCACAAGCTTTAGACAAGAATTTAATTCTACTTAACAGCGACTCCATAATTTCCGTCGCTCGTCAATATTATGAAGATTCACCCGATAAGTACCACAGGATGAAATCTGAATATTATTATGGAATGATCAATCTAAACAGTGAAAAACTTGACACCGCACTTTTAGCTTTCCTGAAGGCATATGACCTTGGTGAAGAAATCAAGGATTATTTCTGGCAAGGAATGGCAGCATCCCGGATTGCGGAAATATTCAATAATAATAAAGATGGACAACAAGAACTCGAATTCTCAAAAATTGCTTTAAATTGTTTAAATAAAACACATAAAGAACAATACATAAATTATGCAATATTAGATTTGGGAACGGCTTATCACAATGTTAATTATACAGACTCTTGTATACTTATAATAAAAAATTTACTTGAAACGAGCAGACGAAATCAAGATCATGCACTTGAGTCTGCAGCTCAAGAGCTATTGGGTGCGGCCTACCTAAAATGTAATAAATATCAATCTGTGTTAGACATATTACAAAACAATTCACGACATGAAAATGTATCACCACTTATAATAGCCTATATGGCAATAGCACATTTAGGACTTGGAAATTTTGAAGAAGGAAAACATTTAATACTTAAACTTGAAAATGATAGCACATTAATTTCAGACTATTTGAAATACGATTTATATAGGAAACTTAATGATAAAGATAAAGCATTAACAGCATTAGAGGAAGCATATGGCAAAATTGACGATAAATTTGATTCTCATGTCACATCCAAGCTATCGCTTTCTATATTAAAATATCATAGGACACAACAGCTACTTGATAAGGCAAATGTTGTTCGATATAAATCAAGAGTAATATTCATAGCAATTGCATCTGTTTTACTCATAACAATAATAATTCTTACTTTTCTATATTATTCACAAAAACAAAAATTTAAGAATCAAGAATTAGCAACAAGTGCAAAAAATTTAAATGATAGATTATTAACAATAAACGAAAGTAACAAGAAATTAGCTAAATCAATCTTCTCTCTACTTTCAACACAGTTTATTGGAATAAACGAGGCATGCCAAACCTTATTTGAATCAGAAAACGAAGATAAAGCAAAAAAGCAAATAGCTTCAAACATGCTT